>CALCGQ010000234.1 GCA_937901015.1 uncultured Bacteroidota bacterium
TGAATTTTTATTAATTTCAAATGATTCTTATTACATCATTTTAGCATTACTTTTAAGGACTGAAATTATTCAAACATTAAATCATTCACTCATTCAATAATTGTATCATTCAATCATTGAATCAATCCAACATTTCTTCCTCATTATAAATCTCCATTCCTTCCTCAGCTAGTTTATTAATTGTAGGATTTAGAATAAATGAGCTAATATGCCACTGAAAGCCAAACTGTTTACTTATTTCGGTTTCAAGAGTTACAGCAGCTAGAGAATCGATTCCGTATGAAAGTATATTTTTATCAGGGTCTATATCTTCACGGCTAACGCCTTGATTACGCATTATCCATCCAATAACCCACTCTCTTATTGAATCTTCTGTTGGGATCTTACTTACTAAAAAATCATCATCTGAAGACTCAATTTCTTTTGTTTTTGACCAGCTGAATACAACACTCAGATCACCATTCAAATACTCATATTTAGATTGACGATGCTGTATTTTACCACTTGATGTCATTGGAATACTTCCTGGCCTGACTAACACAATAGCATGAGCATCAAGCTCGTGCTCTTCCGCTAGCACCTCTCTGATTCTATCAACTATTGAACCATGATCCACACCTCGCATTGCAGTTCTTTCAACCTCCTGAACTATCACTAGTTTTTCAGTATCATCTTCTGTTATTGGAAATGCTGCACCACCGTTTTGTCTGATCTCAGGAATGGCCTTCTGAATACTGAACTCAATATCATTTGGATAATGATTGACGCCT
Organism: uncultured Bacteroidota bacterium; assembly: GCA_937901015.1. Taxonomy (GTDB): domain Bacteria; phylum Bacteroidota; class Bacteroidia; order Bacteroidales; family F082. The sequence goes on from CALCGQ010000234.1 coordinate 771, forward strand.
CGAATTATAATCAGATCCTTAATTCTACCTGTAATATAAAGTTCTGTTTCATGGAAAAAACCTAGATCACCTGTCCTTAAAAATGGAACGTCATCTAATCCGTAGATAGTTGCATCAAAAGTTCTTTCTGTTTCTTCCGGTTTATTCCAATAGCCAGAAGCAACAGTTGGGCCACTTATCCAGATTTCCCCAACTTCATCTTTACCACACTCTTTTAGGGTGGTGGGATTAACAATTTTAATATTGGTTTCTAACCAAGAATGACCGCTGCCTACCAAAATGTGTGAGTTTTCATTCTCAAAGTCAACTACTTTAACTAAATTTTCAGATAATGACTTTGCATCAACACTCAGATATTTTGGCTTATTACTACGTATCCCACCAGTTACAATTAAGGTTGTTTCGGCCATTCCATAACATGAATACAACTGATTTTCTGACACTTTTGAAACATTAAAAGCATCAGTGAAATTGTCATATGTTGTCTTCCTAATGGGTTCAGCTCCACAAAAGAACACCTCCATTGAACTTAAATCAAGCTGAGCTCTTTCTTCATGTGTAGTTTTATCAATGCAATAGTCATAAGAGAAATTAGGTCCACCCGCAATTGTACCCCGGTATTTATGAATTGTTTTAAGAAAGTTTAAAGGATTCTTTAAAAATGCCATTGGGGGCATATTTATATTGAGTAATCCGACATAAGCGGCTTGTAACAGTCCTCCAATTAATCCCATATCATGAAAAAGAGGCAGCCAGTGTACACCAACTGAATTTCTATTTGTCCCAAATGTTTGCCGGATATATTCAGAATTATACAACAAGTTAAGCTGAGTTATCATAACCCCTTTTGGCTCACCTGTTGAACCGGAAGTGTATTGTAGCAGGGCAAGATCATCTGGATATATCTGAACCTCCTTAAAAGCAAATTCACTACTTTTATCTAGTTCTTCAAAGATTATCCATGTTAGTTTTTTGAATAATGCATCCTGACTAAAATTCCGCTGAATATCTTTATATACTTGTTGTGATATTAGACAAATTCTTGCCCCGGAATCCCTTATTATTGTATAAACTCTCTCGACACCTCTATTTCGGCGAGGTGGATAAGCAGGAACAGCAACAAAACCAGTATAAAAGCATCCAAAAAGTGAGGCTACATAAGAAAGCCCAGGTTGGAATAATAGTAAAACACTATCACCTTTTCTTCCATATTTCTGTAATTCAGCACCTACTACCTTAGCATTACTATCAAGTTGCTTATATGTATATGACTCATCCTCAGTTACTCCGTCAGATAAAAATTTAAAAAGTTCAAAATCAGATAGTGATTTAACTCTTTTTCTTATAACCTCTGAATAAGTTGTACAACTTGTTAAAACTGGATCATTACAATCTTTGAGGAATGAAAAAGCCATAATTAATATTTTGAATCACAAAAATAGAAATAATAAGCACTGAATTAATGTGGCTTAATATATATCAAATCAATAAATAGTAATACTACCTACTCACGTTTTCAAATAAGAGAATTCATTTTATCTTTGCTCAAAATCAAAAAGTGAATAAACAACTGTTATATAATGGTGCCAGTATCTCCTATGACATAGAAGGTGAGGGAAACGCAATTGTATTTCTACATGGTTTTTTGGAGGATAAGTCCATTTGGATTGATTTTGCCAAAAGGCTTAGTGTGTTCAACAAGGTTATTTGTATCGATTTGCCAGGTTTTGGCAAGAGTGGAATAATTTCCGATTGTCATAGCATGGAGTTGATGGCTGAAGCTGTTAATGAAGTTATCTTAAAAGAATCAATAGCCCAATTTGCGATTATCGGTCATTCAATGGGTGGTTATGTTTCACTAGCATATGCCGAACAGTTAACTGATAAATTATCAAGTTTAGTACTGTTCCATTCTCAGGCTGTATCAGATGATAACCAAGCCAAGAAAAATAGGGACCGTACCATTGATATTGTCAGAAAAAATCATTCAAACTATATAAGTGCCTTCATCCCTACCCTATTCGCTGAACAAAACGTAGATAAGTTTCCAGATGAAATTGAAATTCTAACTCAAACATCATTACGAACAGATAATCAGGGAATAATTGCTGCACTTTCGGGTATGAGGGACAGGAAGGACTATTGCAACCTGTTAAAATCTATTCATATACCTGTGTTATTTATTGCGGGTAAACTAGACTCAAAAATTCCATTGGAAAAAATTAACCTACAACTAACATTACCTTCAATTAGTGAAGCATTGATACTTGATAATGTAGGGCATATGGGATTTATTGAAGCAAAAGAGAATACCTTTGCAACAATTAAGAACTTTGTACATAAATACCAGTTGGCATAATTCGTATAAATAAGCAATGAAAAGTAATAAACAAGACATATTGTTATCCCAAAATAAAGAGGCATCACTAATTAGAATTTTTAAAATTATTCTGGTAATATTAACTTTCAGTTTATACTATAATTCCATATACAATCATTTCTCAATGGATGATAATTATATCAACATTGAAAATGAAGTAATTGCAAAAGGAATATCCGCAATCCCTGAGATTTTCACCACACATTATGCTGAAGAATCTGGTATGGCATATGGTTATCGCCCCATAGTAAGAACAAGTTTTGCTCTGGAATATCAATTCACATCAGGACTAGATATCAACCCTTATATTAGCCACTTTATTAATGTCTTACTATACATATTAGCCGTACTATTACTATATAAAGTCCTACGAAGATTACTTGTGGGATATAACCCTTGGTTTCCTTTTTTAGTTTCGCTGCTTTTCATGGCACACCCAACCCATACTGAGGTAGTTGCCAGCCTTAAAAATAGAGATATATTACTTAACTTTCTATTTTCATTTATAGCAATTTGGCAGTTTATCAAATGGGTTGACATAAATAAAACCAAGCACTTAGTATTTGGGATGATAAGCTTTGTGCTTGGATTATTATCAAAGGAATCAGCAATTGCTCAGTTGGCCGTTTTTCCGCTGGTGTTATATTTTTTCACAAATATAAAGTTAAAAAAACTTGGAACATTTACTGCTGTTGCATTATTGGTTTTGATACTAGTATTTGCTGTAAGGTGGATGATATTGCCAGACGCAACAAGATATTTAAGGATGTGGGAGAACCCACTGGTAGTAACCGACAGTTTTATGCTTCACCTCAGCACAGGGTCATATATTATTGGTCACTATATCAAGCTTTTGTTTATACCTTTTCCTCTTCTCTACTATTATGGATTTAACATGATTCCCATTGTAGGATTTGGAAACCCATGGGTGATTCTATCAGTACTAGCTATAATTGGCATGCTTATTTATGCTTTTATGAAGCTCAAAAGCAAGGACATACTCTCATTTGCCATACTTTATTTTTTCGTCAATATTTCAATGTATGCAAATATTGTTGCACCGGTTCCAGGAATTGTTGCAGATAGGTTTTTATTTTTTGCAACGATATCGTTCGCAATATTAATTACTTGGATATTATTTAAGATATTTGGAATTAAGCTTCAAAAAACTAATAAGTTTAATTCCAGAATTATCTGGGTAAGCATACTAATAATATTGATTATTGCTCCTTACAGTTATTACACGCATATACGGAATAAGCAATGGCAAACAAAAATGAGTATCTATAGCTCCGATATGGCACGATTGGTGAACTCTGTTAAAGCCAATAATCTTTATGCTCATGAATTAATGAAAAAAGCTAATGCCGAACTTGCTAAACCTGTGAATCCATACAAATTTATTGTTGGAACAATCAACAAAGCTGAAAAGCATTACAAAAAAGCACTTGAACTTGATTCAACTCATTTTACAGCATGGAATAACCTAGGTATTATTAATTCGAAGATTCATGGCAATCAAGCTAGACTAAGGGTTCAGAGTTATATGGGAAGAAATGAGGTTGACAAAGCTGACAAGGAAAGAGAAAATGCAGTGAAATATTTCAATGATGCTATTTACTACTTTGGACAAGCATTAAAATACAACCCTAAGTTTGGAAGCGCTTATTTCAACCTTGCCAATGCGTATGAGCTACAAAGCAAATATGATTCAGCTGTGATATATTTCAAGAAGGCAGAAGAAGTAGATGGAGGCGAATTGGTTAGCATGTCGAGACTTGCAAATGCCTATTACAGAAACAACCAAACTCAGGAGGCTTTAAATCAGAACGATAAAATAATAAGCAAATTTCCAAATAGTGATAAACCCTATATAAACCTTGGTAATTATGCATTTCAAAGCAGAGATACATTAGTGGGTATTAAGTTTTTTGAGAAAGCTGTTGAGTTGGGAACCAGACCTGAAGTAGGTAAGTTACTGAGTGACTATTATAAATTCATGGGAGATAAAAAAACTTCCGATTATTATTTGAGAAAATCCTATGAATCTGAGCAAAAAGCACGCAGCAAAAACAAATAATGGATGAATAACAAAATCAAATATATAAGCTGTTATTATCCTGATAAAGTTACTACTAACCAAGATCTTCAGGAAGAATTTCCAAACCTCAAGATTAAGGAGTTAACAAGATTAACGGGAGTAACTAGCCGCCATATCTCCAATGATCTTACGTCAGTAGATATGGGAGTAGAAGCAGCTCGCAACTTATTCAAGAAAACAAATATTGACAAATCAATAATTGATTTTGTGATATTCTGTTCTGCTGGTGGGGATTATATAACTCCTGCATCTGCGTGTATAATTCAAGATAAACTAGGCCTTTCTCAAAATTGCGGAGCATTTGATATCAATCAGGGATGCACTGGTTATATCTATGGAATTAGTCTGGCTGACAGCCTAATAACTTCTGGTAATGCTCAAAATATCTTACTTATCACATCCGAAGCAATAACAAAAACTATCCATATTAAGGATAGCAGTAATAGAGCAATTTTTGGAGATGCTGCTACTGCTTCGCTTATCACTAAGTCAGGAGATGAAAGAACCGGTGGATTCGTTTTTGGGACAGATGGAAGTAAATATGATAAGATTATAATTAAAAATGGCCGTGAACGATATCCACTACCTGCTTTTGCAGAGTTGGATCGAATGGATAATTACGGTAATGTATTAAATGATGCCAATTTTTATATGGATGGTTCCGAAGTCTTTAACTTCTCAGTTACCAAGGCTCCCGAATTAGTAAGCAAAATATTACAAAACCACGGTATAACATTCGACGAAATTGACTATTTCATTTTTCATCAGGCAAACCAAATTATACTTGAAACCCTAGGCAAGAAACTGAAAATCCCAAACGAAAAACTAATTATCGATATTGAGAAAACTGGTAATACAGTGTCCTCTACAATCCCTATTGCATTACATAATGCTATTGATAAAGGGGTTATTAATGTTGGCGATAAGGTCCTACTCGCAGGATTTGGAGTAGGATTCTCATGGGGAGGAACAATCATCTCAATCTAAATTAACCTAAGGATTCCCGCTATTATTAAAAAGCAGTTCTAAATTGCACTAATTACTTATTTTACACTCTAATTTTTAATCAATATTGCGTGGGTTTTGTTAATTTTACACTAATTGTAGATATCTGTATATTTTTTCTGCAATAGCTAATAAAAACCCTTCGAATGTTAGAGAGAATTATAGATTTTAGCATTAAACACAAGTTGATTGCAATACTTTTCACACTTACCATTGCAGCCTTTGGAATTTATTCCATTACAAAAATACCTCTTGGTGCGGTTCCTGACATAACCAATAATCAAGTACAGGTTATTACTACCTCAAACAACCTCTCTACTCAAGAGATTGAACAATTTATAACCACGCCCATTGAATTAGAAATGGCGAATCTACCTGGTGTAGTTGAAATAAGATCTGTATCAAAATTTGGGTTATCAGTTGTTACAATTGTGTTTGAAGAAAATATGGGTACATACTTACCCCGACAACTCATTGCTGAGAAGATCAAAACTGCATCTGCAAATATCCCAGATGGATTTGGCACCCCTGAGATGGGACCGATAACAACAGGTTTGGGCGAGATCTACCAATATATAATAGATGTAAAACCAGGTTATAAAGATAAATACACAGCAATGGAACTGCGCACTATTCAGGACTGGATTGTGAAAAGATATCTTTCAGGAATTGAGGGAGTGGTTGAGGTAAACAGCTGGGGTGGTTACCTTAAACAATATGAAATTGCTGTTAGTCCAGACCTTATGCATGGTCTTAATATAACTTTGGCCGAAGTATTTGATGCACTTGAAAATAACAACAGTATCTCAGGTGGGGCATACATTGAAAAAACCAATCAAAGCTATTTCATTCGAGGCGACGGTCTTGTAAAATCCTTGTCCGACATTGAAAATATCGTTGTTAAGAATAATAAAGGCATTCCCATTTTGATAAAAGATCTAGCAATAGTTCATTTCGGCTTTGCCAACAGATTCGGTGCTATTACTGCGAATGGAGAAGGAGAAAAGGTTCTTGGACAAATAATGATGCTCAAGGATGCAAATTCCAAATCGGTTATTTCTGATGTTGTAGAGCGTGTAGCTGAAGTTCAAAAAACATTACCCGAAGGCATTTTTATTAATCCAATACTTGAACGCAGTGAGCTGATATCAAAAACCTCAACCACAGTAATTGAGAACCTATTACTTGGATGTATCATAGTTATTATTGTCGTGTTCTTACTTCTTGGCAATGTTCGATCTGCACTTGTTATTGCCTCAATGATTCCTCTCTCGCTATTGTTTACACTTTCGATGATGTACATCTTTGGAATTGATGCAAACCTCATGAGTTTGGGAGCGCTCGATTTTGGAATAATAATCGATGGAGCAGTTATTATAGTTGAATTTATCGCCATCAGGATAACTGCCAAAAAAGCCGAACTCAATAGTCTTTCAGGCGATAAACGGAGTACTCTCATGGATAAAATAACATTCAATGGGGCATCAAAAATGATGAACTCTGCTGTTTTCGGGCAGATCATTATTCTAATTGTATTTATTCCAATTCTATCGCTTAGAGGTGTTGAAGGTAAAATGTTCCATCCAATGGCTTTAACATTCAGTTTTGCGATTATAGGAGCAATGATACTTGGATTAACATGGTTACCAGTTGCTGCATCTTTATTCCTGGTACCTGAAAAAGAAAATAAGAAAGGTATTTCAAATTGGATAATGAATCTTGCCTATAATTCGTATGGACCGGTAATTAAGTGGTCCTGCAGAAATAAAGGTCTTGTATTGGGCGCTTCACTAATGTCACTTGTGTTAACAGGCTATATTTTTTACAATATGGGCGGAGAATTTGTTCCAACACTTGATGAAGGAGATTTTGTGATTCAACCAGTACTTAAGACAGGTACATCACTCACAAAAACAATAGAACTATCAACCAGGATGGAGCAAATCCTAATTGATAATTTTCCAGAAGTAGACCAAATAGTAAGCAGAATTGGTGCTGCAGAAGTCCCAACTGATCCTATGTCAATGGAAGAGATTGATGTTATTATCAAACTTAAACCAAAAAGTGAATGGGTGTCGGCAAAAAGCAAGGAAGAGCTTGCTGATAAATTTAAGGAGGCTCTTTCCATAATTCCAGGTGTTGATTATGAATTTACACAACCCATCGAAATGAGGTTCAATGAACTCATTACAGGTGTTAGAGCTGATATTGCAATTAAAATTTTTGGAGAAGAGCTCGATTATTTGGCTAAAAAAGCTGTTGAAATTAAAAATGCCATTAATGATATCCCAGGGGCTGCCGACATTATAATTGAGAAAACCGAAGGGCTTCCGCAAATGAGCGTGGTTTATAAACGAAAAAAAGTTGCCTACTATGGGCTCGATATCAAGACACTAAACTCATACCTTGCAATGGCATTTGGAGGAGAAGTAGCTGGAAGTGTTTTTGAAAATGAGAAACGCTTCGATATGGTAATTCGATTACAGCAACAAAATAGAATTGATATTGACAATATAGAAATGCTAAAGGTTCCACTTCCCAATGGAAATCAAATTCCATTAAAAGAAGTAGCTGAAATTACTTTTACAGAAGGTCCTGCGAAAATATCACGTGAAAATACGCACCGAATGGTGGTAGTAAGTGTTAATGTACGTAATCGTGATTTACAATCTGTTGTGGAGGATATTCGAACAAAGATTGATGATGATATAAATCTACTTCCTGGTAATTATATAAGCTATGGTGGCCAGTTTGAAAATTTAAAAAATGCTACTGACCGTTTAATTTTTGCTGTTCCTTTTGCATTACTTCTAATATTCCTATTCCTACATTTTGCCTTCAAATCATTGAGAGATGCAATAATGATATTTAGTGCAGTTCCATTATCAACTGTAGGTGGGGTATTATTTTTATGGATGAGAGGAATGCCGTTTAGTGTTTCTGCAGGGATTGGTTTTATAGCCTTGTTCGGGATTGCTGTACTAAATGGAATTGTGTTAATTGAGCATCTCAAAGATCTTAAAGAAAAAGGTATGACAAATATGCATGATCTGGTTTTCAAAGGGACCATGGATAGACTCCGCCCAGTAATGCTAACAGCAGCTGCCGCAGCAATGGGATTTCTTCCAATGGCAATTTCCACAGGTGCCGGTGCCGAAGTACAGCGTCCACTTGCAACGGTCGTAATTGGCGGACTTGTAACATCAACGATGCTAACCATGATTGCACTACCTCTGCTATTTGTTATCTTCAATAATCCAAAGGGATTTAAATTATGGCCAAAAAGGTTGTCAAGATCAAAGGGAGTTATTTCAATGATTTTGATTCTATTGGCAGTAACTACAACATATGGCCAATCAAGAGAGCTAACTTTAGCGGATGCCATTTCAATCGGAAATAGAAATAATGGTGAGCTTGCCGCATACCAATTAAGAGTTGAAGAAGCAGAAGCTTTGAAAGCTACAGCTTTTTCAATGGAAAAAACACTTCTGTATTACGACTTTGATCAGAATAATATTGCAGATAATGGTTATCCGCTAAATGTAATTGGAGTAGAGCAGGGATTTAACTTTCCAACTGTATATACTTCTCAAAACAAACTGAATAAGCAGTTGATATCAATATCTGAAAAGGAGTTAATACAGAAACAAAATAATCTCGAAAAAGATATTACAAAATCCTACTATCATATTCAATATCTGTTAAATAAACAATCAATTTATACAAAAATAGATAGTCTGGTGGTTAGCTTTCTTGCTAGTTCTGAAAGCAGATTTAAACTTGGCGATATCAGTCGACTGGATTATTTAAATGCTAAGGCAAAACATCAACAGGTAAAGATTGAAGTAAATCATATAATGCACAACTTAGATATTTCATTAAACAAATTGGGGACATTAATGCAATATGATAGTGCATTTGCAGTGGTATATGAGGACCTTACCCAAATTCCCATTATAGAAAGAAATATTGTTAACAACTCAGGTTATCAGATAATGCAATTGCAAACTGATTACCAAATGAAGATGACCAAGGTTGAACAAAACAAACTTCTGCCCGACATTTCTATTGGCTATTATATTGGCACAAATAAATATGCAAATTCAACTAATTACCAGGGCGTTATGGTTGGATTGGGGTTACCCCTGTTCTTTGGAGAGCAACGAGCTAAAATAAAGGCCAATAAGATTGCTGTTTATATCAGAGAGAATCTTCAGAACTACTATTTAAGCCATACAAGAGGCATGCTTGCTGAGCTTCAGAGTGAACTACAAAAATACAATGAGAACATTGAATACTATAATACTTCAGGAGAACAGCTGGTATTAGAGATTATAAATTCATCACAGAAAAGTTATGATGTTGGTGAAATTGACTTTTTCCAATATGTTCTAAGCGTTGAAAATGCATTATTTCTAACACTGGATTATCTAGATAATATATCTGGCTATAACGAAGTTGCCTTAGAAATAAATTATTTAACCAAGTAAAATCAAAACGATGAAAATATATAAAGCTATAATTCCACTTACAATATTGATAATACTTTTAACAAGCGGATGTTCAGAGGATTCCGAATCAAACAATGATAATAATGAATCTAAAGAGTCTAGTATCCAAATCACAAAGGAGCAATTTGATTCTAACAACATGGAATTGGGCGAATTAACTCTTCAGTTTTTTGAAGAAACAGTAACTTGTAATGGCAATATTGTTGCACCTAATAATGGGGTTGCGCAAATAAGTTCACAGTTATCTGGAATTGTTGAAACTATCAATTATACGATTGACAGTTATGTTAATAAAGGAGATGTACTTTGTTTGCTCTCAAGCCACGACCTAATTATTATTCAACAGGACTATTTAGAAACATCTGCAAACTTAGAAAGACTTAAAATAGAGTATCAAAGAAGTAAGGCTCTTTTTGAAGAAAACATCGGAGCAGAAAAAGAATTTAAATCCAAAGAAAGTCTGTATAAAGCTGCTTTCGCCAAATGTGAATCTCTAAAATTACAATTAGAATTGCTAAATATTGATATTCAGAGAATAATTGATGGAGAACAATACTCATCTTTTCCAATTATAGCCCCTATTTCTGGGTATATTACTGAAATAAACATTGTATTGGCTCAGTTTGTCGAACCACAAACACAACTTTTTGAAATCATTGACACAAAAAAACTCCAATTACAGTTATCTATTTTTGAAAATGATATTTCAAATATAGCAATAGGTCAGAGTCTATACTTCAGCCTTTTGGGTGAATCAAGTAAAACACACCCAGCCACCATTATTTCCATTGGAAAAACAATTAATACTCAATCAAAAACAGTACAATGTATCGCATCAATCGACACAAAAAGCAACGATGTTTTCACAGTAGGCTCATTTATAGAATCACATATTCAGATTTACAAAAAGGAGTCAATGGCTCTGCCCAATGGTGCAATAATAAAATCAGGAAATAAATATTCTGTATTGGTTGTAGATAACTTTGATGACAGTAACTATTATCTCCGAAAAGAACCAGTTCAAATAGGAATTAAATCCACTGAATATACAGAGATCTTAAACAAGAATAAATTAACAAAAGTTCTTACAAAGGGAGGATATAATCTATCACCTGAATAGTTTAATTTAGGCTAACTTTATTACTCGATCAAGAACCTTACCTACAAGCATCTTCATACTCTTTTTATAATCAGGATCAAATTCTCCTGTAATTCGGTTTGCTATAATATCACATACTGTTAGAGCATTGTGTCCTAGCATTGCTGATAGTACATATAATGCAGATGTCTCCATCTCAAAATTAGTAACTTTTAGCCCATCATAAGAATAATTACTGGCTCTATCAATAATGGTACTATCAACAACCTCTAGTCGTAACTCACGACCTTGGGGTGCATAAAAACCTGGTGCTGTAAGGGTAATTCCTTTTCTCCAATCCATACCAACCTTTTCCAGTAGTAGATCCGATGCTTTAATTGCATATGGTTTTGGCAGATTTGTATCCCATTTTAATTCATCTATAAATCCATTGGTTAGGTTATGATTAATAACCTCATCAGCTTTTTTATAGAAATAGGCAAGACCATCAAGCCCCATACCATACTCAGATACAAGAAATGATTCCACAACCGGGATATCTGACTGTAATGCACCAGAAGTTCCTATCCGAATAAGGTTAAGCTGAGTACTATTTGACTTTTCTTGCTTTGATACCAGATCAATATTAAAAAGAGCATCAAGCTCATTTACAAGGATTTCAATATTATCAGGCCCCATACCTGACGACATAACTGATATTCTTTTCCCCTTGTATTTACCAGTAATAGTTTGGATCTCACGATTGTGCTTCCTTAATTCTATTGAATCGAAAAAACTTGCTACTAACTCAACTCTACCAGGGTCACCAACAAGGATAATAGTTTCAGCAACATCACCGGGAAGAAGGTTAATATGGTATAATGATCCATCACTATTTAATACTAGGTCAGGCTTTATATTGTTTGTCATCTTTTAGTTATCAAGAAATAAGTAATTTTGCAAAGATAGTAACTAGTTAACAATATTTGAGATGATAATCTCTGAGTTAATGTTAATTTTATAATCTGTAATAACACAATATTAACATCATTGTCAATTAACATAATTATACTTGCAACTAAAAAATAAAGGTCATGGAAAATACTTCTGAAACATTATTAGTTCCCATAGATTTTAATGAACAATCAATGTTTGCGATGGAACGCTCATATGTTACCGCTCCATTCTTGAAAGTAAATATTGTACTATTATATGTTTATGAAGAATCGGATTTAAGTTCATCACTTTTGTCGCCTGAAGAAGTTAGTGCAAGAATTACGAAAAAATTGGACGAAATAGCATCAGAAACGGCTAAAAAATCAGGGGTAAAGGTTACTACCTTAATTAAAAAGGGTAAGGTTTACTCTCAAATACTAGCAACTGCCAAGGAGGTAAATGCAAGGTTTATCCTAATGGGTACCAATAATTCATCTGAAAATATCAGAATGGAGAAAAACACCATTGGATCAAATACCTTGAAAGTAATCCGACAATCTAAGATTCCTGTTATCACTATCAACGGTAAAAAGATATCTCGTTTCCTTCATAATATATTACTACCGCTTGATTTAACAAAAGACACTCGCCAAAAAGTTACATATGCCATTGATTTTGCAAAATCATTTGGTGCCAGAATAACTATTGTTTCAGTACTATGGTCGAAAAAAGACAAAGAAACCAAAGAGGAATTATTACAACAACTTGATCAGGTTCGTTGGTTTATTGAAGAACAAAATATTAAATGCACAAGTGAATTAATTGAAACTAATGGTGGCGAACGGATGCTTGTTCCACGCCTTTTAAAATATGTTGAAGACCAAGGTAATATTGATTTAATAATGATTATGACCCAACAGGAAAATAAACTTGTTGAGTTTTTTCTTGGTTCGGCAGCACAATCCATAATTCGCATGTCGAAAAATGCAGTTATGACAGTTGTACCTGAAGAGGTTGGTAACGAACAGCTTATCTTCTAAACATATGTCAGAAATATTATGTGAAATCATATCCATCGGTGATGAATTACTGATCGGACAGGTAGTAAATACAAATTCTTCATGGATGGCTGCCGAACTAAATAAAGCAGGCATCAGAGTTAATAAAATTACTGCTATTGCAGATGAGGGTAGTGAGATAATAGATGCAATTAAGCAAGCTGAGTCACAATCCAATGTCATCCTCCTTACCGGAGGGCTAGGACCAACAAAAGATGATATAACAAAGAATGTTCTTGCAGATTATTTTAACTCCGATATAATCTTTCATGAACCAACTTACAAACACATAAAATCCTTATTTAGTAAACGTAATTACAAAGTAACGGAGGTAAACAAACATCAGGCCCTATTACCTGAAAAATGTACACCTCTGTTTAACAGTAATGGCACTGCCCCGGGTATGTGGTTTGACATAGGGAAAACTGTAATAATCTCAATGCCTGGAGTACCTTTTGAGATGAGGGGCTTAATGATAGATGAAGTAATCCCCAGATTATCTAAAAAGTATAACCTTCCAAGTATTTACCACAAGACTGTAATGACTACAGGAATTGGTGAATCGATGCTTGCCGAACATATTGACTCTTGGGCAAGTAGCTTGCCTAGTCATATCAAACTTGCGTATCTGCCTCAACCTGGAATCGTTAGACTGAGATTATCAGCATCTGGTCCAGATGAAAACAAACTTAAGAATGAAATTGATGACTACTGCGATAAACTATCCGTTCTAATTCCAAAAATAATTTTTGGTTATAATGATATAACTCTTGAAGAAGTAGTTGGTTCCTTACTTAAAAAAGATGAAGTAACACTGTCCACAGCAGAGAGTTGCACGGGAGGTTATATCGCACATCTTATTACAAGTATCGCTGGTAGCTCTAATTACTTTAAGGGTTCTATTGTAAGTTATGACAACGATGTTAAAGTAAATCAACTAAAGGTAAACTCTGGTGATATTGAAAAATACGGAGCAGTAAGTCAGCAAGTTGTTGAACAAATGGCAATTGGTGGAAAGGAAGTTTTGAAAACCGATTATTGTTTAGCAACTTCAGGAATAGCAGGACCTCAAGGAGGAACAGAAGAAAAGCCTGTAGGAACTGTTTGGATAGCCATAGCCACACCCACAGGAGTTAAATCAAAGCTCTTCAACTTGGGAGAGCATCGTGGAAGAAATATTAGAAGATCTACACTTGGTGCGTTGGAGATGTTAAGAAGAGAATTAGCAAAAATCTAGGCATAAAAAAAACCACAAACTCACTTATTTATTAGAGAACCTGTGGCTATTATTATATATTCTTAGTGATTATAAGATTTCAGCACTTTGAGTCTGAATCTGTCTATCAACCTTTTTAAATAGTCCTTGTAGTACTTTTCCAGGACCAACTTCTGTAATATTGTTAGCACCATCTGCCATCATATTTTGCATAATCTTCGTCCATCTTACAGGAGCTGTTAATTGAGCAACAAGATTTTTCTTAATAATCTCACCATCATTAACTGACTGACCAGTAACATTTTGATAAATAGGGCAAATTCCCTTATTAAACTTCACAGAGTTTATGGCATCGGCCAATTCAACCCTAGCTGGCTCCATTAAAGGAGAATGGAAAGCACCACCAACCTTTAGAGGCAAAGCACGTTTTGCACCAGCTTCCTTACATTTTTCAATGGCTTGATTAATGCCTTCTATTGAACCAGATATAACTAATTGCCCCGGGCTATTATAGTTAGCAGGCACAACAATATCAGTAATACTGTTGCAGATCTGCTCAACAACAGGATCTTCTAATCCAAGAATAGCAGCCATAGTAGATTCTTCCACCTCACAGGCTTTCTGCATAGCATCAGCACGTTTTGCAACTAACTTTAGTCCATCTTCAAATGAGAGAGTACGATTTGCTACCAACGCTGAGAATTCTCCCAACGAATGGCCAGCAACCATATCTGGTCTAAATTCATCACCTAGTACTCTTGACAGAATAACAGAATGTATAAAAATAGCAGGTTGTGTTACATTTGTTTGTTTTAGGTCATCTTCGGTACCATCAAACATTAGGTCAGTAATATTAAATTTTAATATACTATTTGCCTTGTTAAATAGTTCCTTTGCTTGAGCTGACTTATCGAATAAGTCTTTGCCCATACCTACATATTGCGCTCCCTGTCCGGGAAAAACATATGCGTTCATATATTATTTATTTGATTAATAACGTTTTACTACTTTCTATTACCGAAAAAGCGGAGCAAAAATAGGAATAAATTTATAAAGTCAAGATAAAGAGTTAATGCTCCCATAATAGTCATCTTTCTAGCAACTTCAGAGTCAGTACCAACTCCGGCACCAATGCGTTTAAGTTTTTGAACATCATAGGCGGTTAAGCCTGTGAATACCAGCACTCCAATGAAACTAATAATATAATCCATCATGGCACTTTGCATAAACATATTAACTACTGATGCAATAATAATACCCACAAGTCCCATCATCATTATATTACCAAACTTTGTAAGATCAGTTTTTGTGGTATATCCCAGAATAGCCATAAACCCAAACATTGCACTTGTGATAAGAAATGTTGTTGCAATTGATGGTAGTGTATACATCAAGAATATAAAGCTCAAGCTCATACCCATTAAGGCAGAATAAAGAATAAAGATCAATACTAATGATGAAGCACTTAATCGTTGAAACCCCATTGACATAAGTAATACTAAACCAAATGGCGCAAGCATTACAATCCATCCCAACATATTCATACTTCCAGTTTCAGCATTATACATTGAGCCAATTAAAGCCGTATTTGATGCAAACATCCATGATATAAGGGCGGTAATTGACAATGCCAATGTCATCCACATAAATACTCCTGAAAGAAATGTTTTGGCAACTGGAATTGTTTCTCCACGTTGCGCATAGTTTATTTGATTGTTCGAATAGTTCATTTTAAAATAATTACAATTGACTGTATTAATAATCTAATTAACGCAATAAAATTATTTGCAGTATCAGGTTAATCAAAAAATGTGCCTTATATTTTCTATGACAGAGATGTGGAAATTAAGCTTATGAATTCAGCTCGTGTTTGTGCTCTTTCAAATGCACCAGTAAAATCAGATGTTGTTGTTACAGAATGCTGTTTTTGAACACCTCTCATTGCCATACACAGATGCTTTGCCTCAATAACAACAGCTACTCCCAAAGGATCTAAAGTATTTTGTATCGCATCCTTAATCTGAGTTGTTAACCTTTCCTGAACTTGCAATCTTCTTGAGAATGCTTCAACAACTCTCGCAATTTTACTTAAACCGGTAATATATCCATTGGGAATATAAGCAACATGTGCCTTGCCAATGAATGGGATCATATGATGTTCACACATTGAGAATATTTCAATATCCTTTACGATAACCATCTGACGATAATCCTCTTTAAATTTGGCAGATAACAAAATTTCCTCAGGATTATGATCATAGCCCTGAGTAAGAAACTGAAGGGATTTTGCAACCCTATGCGGAGTTTCTAACAACCCTTCCCTATTAACATCTTCTCCAATTAATTTAAGTATTTCTTTATAATGATGCTCAAGCTTTGTGAGGTTCTCTGGATCGTATTTTTCAATTTTTTCGTATCCAAGTAATTCAAGTGGTTTTTTCATAGATTCCAATTTACATGACAAATAATGCCATAATTACCGATTTACTAACTATGCCGGTCCAAAATACTCAACATAATTATTCTCCGATTCAATAACTTTTACACAGTGAAGGTTGGTGCCAATATTTTTAACGCTCTCCTCTATCTCCTTCCATATACCAACTGCCAGATTTTCTGTGGAAGCCAGTTTTCCTTTCATAAAATCAACTTCCAGATTAATATTCTTATGATCAAGCTTAACGATTACCTTTGACTGTATCACTTTACTAAGTGTTTTTAAGTTAACCAGAAACCCTGTTTCACTATTAATCTCCCCTTTCACTGTAACATACAATTCATAGTTATGACCATGCCAATTTGGATTTGAGCATTTACCAAAAACTTCCATGTTTTTTTCATCAGTAAAATCATCTCTAAATAAACGATGTGCTGCATTAAACCTTTCTCGACGGGTGATATGTATCATTGAATTGGATTAGAAATCAAAAATAGTACATTTTTCCAAAGATATTGTTTAAGTCAAACAAATGATGACCTAATATTCCATGTTAATTTGTGGTATATTAAAATAGTAAGAACCAACATTCATATTAAACTCATGATTGTTACATATTCCACAATCCATAAATGACATCTAATTATACTATATTTGCTATATAAATTATCAGTATTTTCATGAGATATTTACCAATCAACAATAACTTATTCATTGATAACAGAAATAAGTTCAGGAAGCTATTACCATCCAATACCGCATCAATTTTCTTTTCAAATGACCAACAACCAAGAAACGGAGACCAGTATTTTTCTTTCCGGCAACAATCTGATTTCTTCTACCTGACAGGAATAGATCAGGAAAAAAGCATACTGATTATTGCTCCAGATATGAAGACCAAAAAGTTGAGGGAAATGCTCTTCATTATAAAAACTAATGAGCAAATTGCCATATGGGAAGGTCACAAATACACCAAGGAAGAAGCAAGAGAAGTTTCTGGAATAGAAAATGTTATGTGGTTAGAGGAATATGAAATGTTATATCGTGAAGTTATGATGGTAACCAATGATATATACCTTAACAGAAATGAATATCCGAAATTTTTTCCTGAAGTTGAAGATAGAAATCAGCGCTTGGGAACCGAATTAAAAAATAATTTTCCTTTACATAAATATCATCGATCAGCTCCGATATTAACTAGCTTGAGATTAATAAAATCTGAATACGAAATCGAACTACTAAATAAAGCTTGTAACATTACAAACAAAGCTTTTAGAAGGATACTATCAACAATTTCACCTGGTGATTTTGAGTTTGAGGTTGAAGCCGAGATAACTCATGAATTTCTTAAAAACAGAGCCAATGGACATGGCTATGCTCCAATATTAGCAGCAGGGGTAAATACTTGTGTTCTACATTATGTAGACAATGATAAAGAATGCCAAGATGGGGATTTAATCTTGTTCGATTTTGGAGCTGAATATGCAAATTATTCCGCAGATATGAGTAGAACCATTCCGGTTAATGGTAAATTTTCTGATCGACAGAAGGAATGCTATAAGGCTGTTCTTAATGTTATCAATGAAGCCATGAAACTATATGTTCCAGGTAATACAATTAATATTGTTAATGAAAAAGTGAATTGTTTAATGGAAACTGAAATGGTCAAATTAGGACTATTCTCAGATGATGACATTAAAAGTCAAAACCCTGATTTTCCGCTTTACAAAAAGTACTTCATGCATGGTACGGCTCATTTTCTGGGACTTGACGTCCATGATGTTGGAAATAAAGAAGAACCATTCAAACCCGGAATGGTATTAACATGTGAACCAGGTTTGTATATCAGAGAAGAAAATATTGGCATAAGATTGGAAAATGACATGCTAATAACAGAAAATGACCCAGTCAATTTAATGCAGGACATTCCCATTGAAATTGAAGATATTGAACAATTAATGAAAAATAAATAATAACAAAACCAATAAAGTGAAAAAAGCAATAACCACAACCCTTTGCATTTGTCTGATGGTGGTAACAAATGTAATTGGCCAATCTGATCCTGTCGTTAAAAGTATTATTGAGATTGGCACCACTGACAATCAAACAATGAACCATCTTGATATCCTATCAAACAGATTTGGTGGTAGACCCATAGGTTCAGATGCATACGAAAATGCAGCTTTATGGGCAGAAAGTAAATTCCTTGAATGGGGTATGGAAGTAGAAATGGATGTAGTTGGTGAACTACCGGTTGGATTTAATCGTGGCCCATGGTTTGGAAGAATGCTAAGTGATAATGGCATGCACTTACACTTCGCAACACCTTCGTATACATCTGGTACAAAGGGAATTCAGAGAGGCCATGTGCTGATAGAACCAAAAACGCAAGCTCAGTTCGACAGAATGAAGAAAAGGCTCAATGGTGCATGGATTCTAATATCCGGAACAAATGAAGGCTGGCCTATTGATTATTCTGAAAAAGCAGATAGTATTAGGCTCACCATAATTGAAAAAAATGCTGAAACTGAAAACAAGAATAATGAGATTAGACGTGAAAATTGGTATGCAAGAGGTACCGATAAACCTCAAAAAGAATTACTTGAGTTAATGGAAGAGCCTGCATTATTCTATAAAGAGATGAGAGAAGCTGGCATTCTTGGTATAATTCAGAAAAGCAAAGTTCCTATACGTGTTATGTATGACCGTAAGAATCTAATGGATATGACTTTCGAAACACTTCCTACGGTTCCTGATATAAAACTCGATGAACATCAATACGATATCATAGAACAAATGGCCAAAGAGCGGAGATACTTCGAACTTGAGTTCGACATTAGAAATCATTTTAAAATGGGACCCGTTAAGTATCATAATGTTATAGGTATTATTCCAGGAACAGAATTCCCTGATGAATATGTGATAATGAGTGGCCATTTAGATTCTTATGACGTTGCTACAGGTGGTGTGGATGATGGTTCTGGAGCAACTCCCACAATGGAAGCTGCCAGGTTAATTATGGAAGCAGGTGGGAAACCAAAAAGAACAATTCTTGCGATTCTATGGGCTGGTGAAGAATTTGGGCTACTTGGTTCACAGAGTTGGGTCGACAGACATAAGGATGAACTGCATAAAGTATCAAATATGGTTAACCGTGATGGAGGACCAACTGTACCTACAGGAATTACCGTAAGTGATACAATGTTTGCTGATTTTGAGATAATCTGCGAATCAATAAATGATATAAACCCCGATTTCCCATTTTCCATAAATAAAAGAGAACCTCGTGAAAAGCCAACAAAAGCTTGGGGAACCGACAGTGGACCTTTTGCTGTGGAAGGAGTTCCCACAATTGGTCTAAATACAGGAGATACCAAAGGGTATAATTTCAACTATAGAGAAATATGGCATACCGAAAGAGATCTATACAATAAAAGCATAAAGGAATATCAGGAACACGCAGCTACAGTTACAGCCATAGTCGTTTATGGAATTGCAAATTTAGATCATTTACTCCAGCGCGATGGTTACTATGTTGAGAAAAAGGAAGATCTGAAAAAGAAGAACAAAAAGAAGAAAAGAAAATAGTGTAATCCCAAATAACTTTAGATATGAAAGCTATGTTTAATTGGTCACATTCATTGATTGTAGCATTGCTACTATTGTCAACATTTTCTTACTGCCAGATTGATAATCCTTCTCAAAAGGCAGAAATTGAATTTGCTGCTAAGGAAGTCATCAGTGGTGCTTCCACATGTGCTTTAATTACTCTTGATTCTGAAGGTGCACCAAGAGCCAGAGCAATGGATCCATTTCCCTTAGAAGAAGACTTTACGGTTTGGTTTGGCACAAACTCAAACAGCAGAAAGGTCACGCAGATAAAAAATGATCCAAGGGTTACTTTGTATTACCTGAGCAAAGATGCCACAGGATATGTAATAATATCCGGAAAAGCTGTACTCGTTGATGATCAGAAAACAAAAGATCACTATTGGAAAGAAAAATGGAAGGATTTCTATCCTGAAAGTCGGGACAATTATCTATTAATTAAAGTTATACCCCATTGGATGGAAGTACTAAGTCCTACACATAATATTTATAATGATTCAATTACTTGGCAACCTCCTGTATTAAGATTTGAACATGTTGATTAATATTTAAATTTAAATAGGTGTACTTTTGCGCCATGTTAAACATTAAGGATCTTAGCGGAATATTAGCAAAATTGAACATTGAAAGTCTCAACCAAATGCAGGAAGAGGCCTTTTATTCAATACAATCAAATAATAATATTGTCTTACTATCTCCAACAGGTACAGGTAAAACACTTGCATTTCTTTTACCCATAATTACAAATTTGGATCCTGAAATCTCAGAGATTCAAGTTCTTATTGTAGTACCATCCAGAGAGCTTGCCATTCAAATTGAGCAGGTTATCCGTCAGTTAGGAAGCGGTTATAAAGCCAATGCAGTTTACGGTGGTCGCTCAGGTTCACAAGATGTAATTGATATAAAGCACAGACCAGCAATCCTAATTGGAACCCCAGGAAGAGTAGCTGATCATTTAAGGAGAGAAAGGTTTTCCACCGAAAGCATTACCACACTAGTTCTCGATGAATTTGATAAATCATTGGAAATTGGTTTTGAATCAGAAATGATTGAAATTGCCGATGCCATTCCAAATGTAAAAAAACGTATTCTAACTTCTGCAACTTATAGGGCCAAAGTTCCTGCTTTCATTGGATTAACAAATCCAACTACCATTGACTACACATCTGATAAAATAGCAAAGCTTGAAACAAAAGTAATCCTCTCACCCAATAAAGATAAATTAGAAACTCTTAGCACAATCCTAAAAAGCACTGGCAATCAACCAGGTATTATATTCTGCAATTTTAAGGATACCATACAATATGTAAGTGATTATCTGAACGATCAAGGGATTAATCATGGTTGTTTTTATGGCGGATTGGAACAAAAAGACAGAGAAAGGGCATTAATTAAATTTAGAAATGGTACTCACCAAATAATTATTGCCACTGATTTGGCCGCCAGAGGTATAGATGTTCCAGAAATTAAATTTATTATCCACTATCAACTTCCTCAGAAAAAGCATGAATTCACTCATCGCAATGGAAGAACTGCCAGAATGCACAAAGAAGGAACGGCTTATGTCATAAAATGGATTAATGAAGATCTTCCTGATTTTATCGATGTCCCAAGTAAGGAATTTCTTCGAGATGTAGATCTGGAAGAACCGAAAAACATAACCCCAATTATTTGGAAAACAATGTTTATATCTGGTGGAAGAAAAGACAAAATTTCAAAGGGTGATATAGCAGGATTATGCATGAAACAAGGAAATCTGGTAGCTGATCAAATTGGTATTATTGAGTTGAAACAAGATTGTGCATTTGTAGGAATCCAAGAATCTGTTGTCAGCAAACTTATACCTTTGATCAATAATACTAGGCTCAAAAAGAAAAAAGTAAGAGTTAGTATTATTTAAAAATGCCTTACAGGTCTGACCTCCTGAGCTTTAGCTGTGCTTACAAATAAAACCATTGATTTACAAACAATTACTATCTTTGCCGCTCATTATAAACATTACATGACATTTAAATCATTAGGGATAATCGATCCCATCCTGAAGGCCATCGACGAAGAAGGTTATTCACATCCAACACCAATTCAAGAGAAATCAATCCCAATATTATTAGCACACAAAGATCTACTTGGCTGTGCTCAAACGGGAACAGGGAAAACTGCAGCATTTGCAATTCCAATACTTCAACACATATATAAAGACAATCAGCAAACAAAGGGAAAGCGTAAAATTAAAGCTTTGGTTGTTACTCCCACACGTGAGCTAGCAATTCAGATTGCTGAGAGCTTTACAAAATATGGCAAATATACTGGCCTTAGAAATACAGTAATTTTTGGAGGTGTTAAGCAGTTAGCACAAACCCAGAGTTTAAAACAAGGCGTAGAAATCTTAGTGGCAACACCAGGAAGATTACTTGACCTTATGAATCAAGGGTATGTTTCTCTAAAAGACGTACAATTCTCAGTACTTGATGAAGCTGACCGTATGCTTGATATGGGTTTCATTCATGATATTAAGAAGATCATTGCAGCCTTACCCACAAAACGACAATCTTTATTCTTTTCAGCTACAATGCCACCGGATATTGTAAGGTTATCGCAAAAGATACTAGGTAATCCTGAAAAAGTAACAGTAACCCCTGATCAAACAACTGCTGAAAAAGTAGAACAAGAATTATATTATGTTAGTAAGAAAGATAAACCAAAATTATTATTGTCTTTAATTAAGGAAGGCGATATGGGGTCTGTACTAGTATTTTCCAGAACTAAACATGGTGCTAACAAAATTGTGAAAATATTAGGCAAGGCATCAATTATGTCCGAGGCAATACATAGCAATAAATCACAGGGAGCAAGGCAAAGGGCACTTAGTAACTTTAAAAGTGGTCATACAAAGGTTCTTATTGCAACAGATATTGCTGCACGAGGCATTGATGTTGATGACTTATCCCATGTTGTTAACTTCGACCTTCCAAATATACCTGAAACTTATGTTCACAGAATAGGAAGAACTGGAAGAGCCGGAGCTAGTGGAATTGCCATATCTTTTTGTGAAGGAGAAGAAAGACCATACTTGAAGGATATTCAGAAATTAATTGGACAGACCATAACTGTGGTAGAAGATCACCCTTATGTTGATGATGGTGAAATTACCGAAACAAAAAAGGTAGTTCGACCATCCAAACCAAAGAAGTCAAACTATAATAGTTATAGGAAAAGTCCTGCCAGTAAAAATTCTAAGAATAACTCTCAACAAAGAAGGGAAAACTACTCAAATAAATCTTAATACAAGATCTATTTTTCAAGTAACATTAGCATAAAAGCATATTCTAATGCAGTTTCTTTGTATTGTTCAAAACGTCCTGATGCTCCGCCATGGCCAAAGTCCATGTTAGTCTGAAGAAGTAGGATGTTGTCATCCGTTTTCATATCACGCAATTTGGCTACCCATTTAGCAGGTTCCCAGTACTGAACCTGACTATCGTGCAGTCCTGTGGTAACAAGTAATGCAGGATAATCTTTTGCTTCTACCTGATCATAAGGTGAGTATGATAACATATAATTATAATATACTTTCTCATTTGGATTCCCCCATTCATCGTACTCACCAGTTGTAAGTGGAATACTCTCATCAAGCATAGTTGTAACAACATCAACAAATGGAACTGCTGCAATTGCTCCTTTGAATAAGTCAGGTCTGTAGTTAATAACAGCTCCCACAAGAAGTCCGCCAGCGCTTCCACCCATTGCAAACATCTTATCAGCCGAGGTGTAGTTTTCAGAAATAAGATATTCTCCACAGTCGATAAAATCAAAAAATGTATTTTTCTTATTCAGCATTTTGCCATCTTCATACCAATGTCTTCCCATCTCTTCACCACCTCTAATATGAGCAATGGCAAAGGCAAAACCTCTATCAAGCAAACTAAGTCGTGAAGAACGAAAAGTTGACTCCATACTATAACCATAGGAACCATATGCATAAAGTAGCAATGGTGACTGGCCATCTAATTCATAGCCCTTTTTATAAACTATGGATACCGGAACACTTGAACCATCTCTGGCAATAGCATATTTTCTTTCAGTGATGTAGTCATCTGGATTATACCCTCCAACAACTTCTTGTCTTTTTAGTAGCTGCTGCTCCTTTGAAATCATATTGTAATCATAAACAGAGCGAGGAGTTTTTAATGATGTATAATTGTATCGCAGCTTATTGGAATTGAAATCCGGATTGGATGAAACGGTCACATAATAATCATTCTCATCAAAATTCAGATAATGTTCATTTTTTTCCTGAGTGTTAAAAATGCGAAACTTCATTAAGCCACTTTCTCTTTCAGCAACAACATAGAAGTCATTAAACACATCTATATATTCGATTAAAACATCTTTACGCACAGGCAATAGCTCTTTCCAGTTCTCCATTTCCGTCTTATTCTCATCTACTTCCATAAGTTGAAAGTTAGGAGCATTAAGATTTGTTCTTACTAGAAACCTTCCATTTTGATGGTTGATTCCATACTCAACTTCGGGAGTACGTTCTTGAAAAACACGAAATTCTCCATCAGGATTATCAGCTTCAAGAATCCTACATTCACTGGTAAGTGTACTCTGCGATCCAATTACAAGATATTTTTCTGACTTTGTTTTAAAT
The DNA here is from genome assembly GCA_937901015.1 of uncultured Bacteroidota bacterium. GTDB lineage: Bacteria > Bacteroidota > Bacteroidia > Bacteroidales > F082. The sequence goes on from CALCGQ010000234.1 coordinate 25,756, forward strand.
ATATAAACGGAGAAAGTAGGGTCTGATTCTTCAAATATTAGAACATCATCATCTACAGATGTACCTACGATATGTTTATATATACGATAAGACCTAAGAGTATGATCCTTCATTTGATAATAAACTGTCTTATTATCATTTGCCCATACCATATTACCGGTAGTATTTGAAATAACTTCATCAAACTTCTTCCCATAAGTTACATCTTCAAAATAAATATCATACTTACGACGACTTACAGTATCAACGCTATAGGCAAGTATCTGATTGTTTGAGCTAAATTCCCATCCCCCAATCTGAAAATATGCATGACCTTCAGCCATTCTATTTCCATCTAAGAAAATTTGCTCTATTGCTTTATCGCCAAAATCTTTTCGGCAATAAATTGGGTACTCATTTCCTTCTTCAAATTTTACATAATATGAGTAGCCATTATAATTATACGGGACAGTATTATCTGTTTGTTTTATTCTGCCAACAATTTCATTGTAGATTTCAGTTTGAAGAGTTTCAGTACTCTTCATAACTTCTTTAGTATAACTATTCTCTGCTTCTAGATAGGCGAT
>CALCGQ010000235.1 GCA_937901015.1 uncultured Bacteroidota bacterium
GGCAAGAACAGCTCTCATTGAATTAAATATGGTTACATGTTCAAGTTTACTAATTAAGTATTTCCATTTTAAGCTTTCAAACAAGAGATTAACAGGTATCAAACCAATAACCAGTAACAATAATATATCCGACCAGAAACCAGATGTAATTGTCTTAAAATCTACTAACAACGAGCTTAAATCTTTACGATTAAAAACCTGGTCATAAATAAATATTACGGTGAAAACTAAGACTAACAACCTTATGAGGATGTTATATGTTTTGCGTAGTTTTGTTTTCATTAATAAAATCTGATTTTACTTGGAACGCATAATACTCGGTATTGACCCCGGAACAAATATAATGGGCTATGGATTGATCCACCAGAATGGAAATACCCTTAGTTTAATAACAATGGGTATTCTCAAATTAGGTAGTTACGATAACCATGCGCTAAAATTAAAAAAGATTTTCGAACGCACACTTGGAATCATCGAAGAATATAATCCTGATGAAATGGCTTTGGAAGCTCCTTTCTTTGGAAAAAATGTACAATCTATGTTGAAACTTGGAAGAGCTCAGGGTGTTGCAATGGCTGCTGGCTTGTACAAGGACATACCAATATTTGAATACTCTCCAAAAAAAATTAAGCAATCCATAACCGGAAATGGGAATGGTTCCAAAGAACAAGTTGCCGCTATGTTAAAGAGTATATTAAACTTCAGTGAAACACCCAAATACCTTGATGCAACTGATGGACTAGCTGCGGCTGTCTGCCATTCTTTTCAAGGTTCAGGAATACAAAAGACATCAAGCTATTCTGGTTGGAAGAGTTTTATCCAAGATAACCCTGACCGGCTTAAAAAATAGGAACAACTAATTATAACCCGTTTCTTTTCATGGAATTAGAAAATAGAGATCCCCAGAAGTATTATAAAAATCAAGCCGATTTATACTTAAAAATGCTTGATGCCTCCAAAAGGAAAATGCGAAAAGTATCATTGTCACGGCTATTAATTTTTTTGCTCACCGTTGTTGGTATTTACCTTGCTGTTGCTTATGGAAATAAAATACTCGCAATTGGCATCTCTTCAGGCTTTATAATATTCATTTATCTGGTAAGGGTTCATTTGCAACTTGAGAAAAAGAAGAACTGGTATGAAGCTTTATACAATATTAATATTGGTGAACTAAGATTAATTGATGGTAATACGGATGAAACAGATAATGGTGAAGAGTTCCTTAATCCCTTACATCCTTACAATGAAGATCTGGATGTATTTGGTGAAAAGTCATTATTCCAGCTAATAAACCGTAATGCCACTGCGGTAGGAAAAACAAAGCTAGCCAATACTTTAAATAATATTACTACAGATGTAGCAACAATTATATCGAGGCAAAGGGCAATTTCAGAATTAATAAACAAAGTTGACTGGAGACAAAAGTTCGAGGCAACAGGTCAGCTTTTTAAAGAGAAGGCGGATGATCAAGTAAGTTTAATAACATGGTCAAAATCCAATGAAACAAAGTTTAACACATTGTTTTACAAGATCATGATATTTGTAAACCCCATTATTGGTTTTGGAATTATTACATTAATAGATTTAAATGTTCTTACTTACGGTACCTTTTTACTTTTCTTATTACTACCAATGGCAATTATAGGTACCAGACTTGGGTTATTGAACAAAATTCATGTGGAAGTAAGCAAAAAATCTGGGTTACTTCTAAAATATGCTGAACTTTTCAAAATAATAAGCACGGAGAACTGCGAATCAGAGCGTTTAAAAGAAATAAAAAGTAAAATAATTGGCAACCCATCTGCTCATCAATCGGTAAAATTGCTTGCCAAGATTACCAAATCCATGGATTATAGGTTGAACATGCTTGTTGGATTCTTTTTGAATATTTTCTTTTTATGGGATATCCGTCAGGCAATACGGATCGAAAAATGGAAATCCAAGTATGCTGATTACATGGAAGACTGGTTTCACCAATTATCGGAGATGGATGAACTTCAGTCATTCGCAGGATTTGCTTACAACTTCACAAATTCCACATTTCCACGAGTTATTGATGGTGATTTTAATCTCGAAGCATCAAATGTTAAACACCCGTTTATTTCAGAAAAGAATAGCGTTGGAAACCCAATAAATATTATAGGGTGGAAACAGTTTCAGATAATTACTGGCGCAAATATGGCAGGAAAAAGTACATACCTAAGAACTGTCGGAATTAATATGTTGCTTGCCTCAGCGGGTTCAGTTGTATTAGCCGATAGCTTCACTTATAAACCAGTACATATTTTCACTGGTATTAAAACAAAAGATTCACTACAAGATGGTGAATCATACTTTTTTGCTGAGCTAAAGAGATTAAAAGAAATAATCGACAAGCTGGAAAATGGACAAAAGTTATTCATTATTCTAGATGAAGTATTGCGGGGTACAAATTCTGCAGACAAACAAAAAGGATCAATGGCATTAATTACCCAACTGATAAAACTAAGCGCTTCTGGGATTCTTGCTACTCATGATCTTGCTCTTGGTAATCTCATTAAGGATTTTCCAGGAAACATCCAGAATAAGCGTTTTGAAGTAGAAATCAGTAATAATGAACTATCATTTGATTACAAACTTAAGGAAGGTATTTCTCAAAATTTAAATGCTACATTTTTAATGAAAAAAATGGGGATTACTGTGTAATACATCAGTAAATCAGGTATTAGGATCTAAATTCATCCAAATTTTTATATTTTTATGGTTTGATTATGTGCAAATCCCATGACCTAAGCATGAAATTGATTGAACATAATACGAAATCATTGAGTTATTTCGTTTAGTATTATAGGGATTGTATGTAAAT
>CALCGQ010000236.1 GCA_937901015.1 uncultured Bacteroidota bacterium
TCCATAAAACAAGCTTACCAAACTTGCTGCAAAGTTTATACCTGCTGCAAAACAGTTTGCTCAAATCAAGTTTAAGCATTTCGTTGAGTTCATTTTCATTGAGATATATATTGGAAACCTCAATAGTTGGTGTTCTAAATGCTTTTTTTTCATACTCTAGGTTATTGTGATAACCCTGTTCCATTGCTGATCTCATTATCAGTTTCACATGCTTCACAACTCGCCCTAGCGTATTTGGACTGTATTCTTTCTTGTTTAGAAATACAAGCAAATCATTATAAAAGTCAATAGTAATACTTTCAAAAGTTAACACTACGTTTTTTTCTTGTTGATACAATTCTATAAGCGCCTTAAATCCTTTAAAATTCTTTATTGAGCCTTTGGAGTACCGTGTTTTTTTCTCTGTTAGTCTAATACCATCTTCACAGTTCTTAATGAATTTATCAAGGTAGTGAGTGAAGATACTGTTTCGTTCTTGTATTACATCTCGATTAAGCTCTATGTCAATTCCCTTTTTTATTGAGTCAGGAGTTGGTTTTTCTCCATTATATTTAATCTCTAGATATGTTGAGTTTGCAACAGATTCTATTTTATCTAGTTCAGCATTAATAGCTTCATATTCTATTTCCTTTGTTTGCTTAACTCTGTAATTAGGTTTGGAGTTCCAATAACAAGGCTTAATGCTTTGTTTCGTTGAATATCTTAGAGGAATATACGTCTTCTGGCCTAATTCATTTAACTCATAATATCCAAAATTAAATACCATAATTATTGGGCTTTCTTTTTGATTTGACGGCTTAACATTATTCTGAGGCTTCCTTAATTTGAATATTGTTTTTGTTGACATTGGCTAACGTTTAGCTGCAAATATAGATATAATGTAAATGGGTGCCGAATCGGGTGCCGAATAAATTCATTTTACTTCATATTTATGAGTGGAGCTAATTACTTAAAAAGTCAATGGTACCGTGGCCGAGTGGCTAGGCGGTGGTCTGCAAAACCATAGACGGCGGTTCGAATCCGTCCGGTACCTCACATAAAATTCTAAACCCGGTGTATATCAAGTAGATATGGATCGGGTTTTTTTGTGCGGATGGATTGGTGTTATTAATAATGGATCAAGCCAGCTTTATGGAGGGATTACATAATTCTAAAATGAAATAATTAATCATAATTTTCATTTTCCGATAAATATTCAATATCAGAATGTTCATCTTCATATTTTTCTTTAATATGATCTTTCAGAATTCCATCATCATCAAAATCAGAATCTTCCTCAATTATTAGCATCGCCTTCTTTACAGACATGCGAACCATGTATATTTTCTCATCAGTCTCAAAAGGAAGTGCGGAAACAGTTTCTCCCTTGCTATTTTTAAACTCTATTAAATGATCACTATAACCTTCGGGAAAGACCAGTTTAATCTGCTCTTTTATCTCCGTTGAAAGTTTCTCATAATCCTGTATTATTCGTAATTTATTCATAATAAGTATTTCTTAGTTGATTACCAGTCAAGTAAAAAAGCAAAAATCAATGGGGCAACAATTGTAGCATCCGATTCAATAATATATTTTGGGGTATTAATATCTAATTTTCCCCAAGTAATTTTCTCATTTGGTACGGCACCGGAATACGAACCATAACTAGTAGTTGAATCGGATATCTGACAGAAATAGCTCCAAAATGGGGTTCCTGTTCTTTCCAAATCCTGATACAACATTGGAACTACACAGATGGGGAAATCACCTGCAATTCCACCACCTATTTGGAAAAATCCAATTCCATTTTCTTTTGTATTCGCCGTGTACCAATCGGCCAACCACATCATGTATTCAATGCCAGACTTCATGGTAACAGGTCTGAGATCACTTTTTATACAATATGATGCGAAAATATTACCCATTGTTGAGTCTTCCCATCCTGGAACAACTATTGGCAAATTCTTTTCAGCAGCAGCAATCATCCAACTATTTTTTGGGTCAATTTCATAATATTGCTCCAACACCCCTGACAATAGTAACTTATACATGTACTCATGTGGGAAGTATCTTTCATTATTTTCTTCAGCAGTTTTCCAGATTTTAAAAATATGCTCTTGCAATCTTCTAAATGCCTCTTCTTCTGGAATACAGGTATCGGTTACTCTGTTCAATCCTTTTTCCAATAAACCCCATTCTTCCTTAGCAGTCAGACTCCTGTAATTTGGCACTCTTTTGTAATGTGAATGTGCAACAAGATTCATTAAATCTTCCTCAAGATTAGCTCCTGTGCAAGAAATAATCTGGACTTTATCTGCCCGTATCATTTCTGCCAATGATTTCCCCAGTTCGGCAGTACTCATTGCCCCTGCCAGTGTTATCATCATTTTATTACCTTGATCCAACTGCTCCTGATAACCCTTTGCAGCATCAACAAGGCTGGCTGAATTAAAATGCTTATAATGCTCAAGCATGAAAGCTGTTATTTTCCCCTTACTTTGCATTGTATTTTGCTTTATATGATAGTAATTTATAATATAGTTTAGAAGTTAAAAAATTCGGATGCGACAGGTTTTTAATGGGTGCAAGCTCAACAATATCAAAACCCACAATTTCTTTTTGCTGAAAAACACGATGCAAATAGCTTATTACAGTATCCCAATCCAAGCCTCCTGGTTCAGGAGTTCCCGTAGCTGGCATAATTGATGGATCAAATACATCTAGGTCAATTGTTAAATATACCTTATCTGTCATCTTTGAAATAGAATTATCGACCCAGTCTTTAGACAGTTTAATATCCTGAGCAAAAAAACAATTCTCCCTTTTCAAATATTGTTTTTCACATTTATCCATGCTTCTGATTCCAATTTGAATAAGATTTGTATTCAAAGAAGCATCATGTAATGCACATGCATGATTATATTTTGAACCTAAATAACTCTTCCTTAAATCTGCATGAGCGTCAAGTTGAAGGACAGTTAGATTCTCATATTTCTCATAGAAAGCTTTAATAACACCAATACTAACAGAATGCTCTCCTCCTAAAAATGTAAGAAACTTACCTGTCTGTAATAACTCTTTTGTTTTTGAATATACAGATGCAAATACAGCTTCAGGCGAACTTTTCTCATTAATCGGATTCAGAGTATGGATTCCGTTTAGATAAACCTCAGAATCAGTCTCAATATCATAAAGTTCCATATTTTCTGAAGCTTCAATAATTGCTTCAAATGCCTTATCAGAACCTTTACCCCAAGTTGTTGTTCCGTCATATGGTATCGACTGTAATAAAACCGATGCTGTTTTATAGTCAGAATACTTGTCGTCTATTCCACCAAAACTTTTCATAAGCTAACTATCATAACCAAGTATACGAAACATATCCTCGGCGGATTGTTCCTCACGATAAACATAATCAACGAAATTGCCCTTTTCATCACGATCAATAATTACATGTTTTGGAGATGGAATAAGGCAATGTTTAATACCCCCATATCCACTTATTGCATCCTGATACGCACCAGTATGGAAGAATCCAAGGTATAATGGTTCCTTATCATCTTTAGAATATTTTGGTAATAATATCTCCTGATTCAAATCTTCAGAATTATAATAATCAGAATGATCACAGCTAATACCACCTATGTTTGCACGGTGATATTCATTATCCCACTTATTTATTGGTAACAGAATAAACTTTTCGTGAATCGACCATGCATCAGGTATGGTGTTCATAAGGCTATTATTTATAATGTACCACGACTCAGTATCATTTTGCTGTTTCTGTTCTAATACTTTAAAAATAATTGCTCCTGATTCACCTACTGTGTACTTTCCAAACTCTGTATATATATCGGGTTCACTTACATTCTCCTTTACACAAGCTTCCTTAATATTCTTAATGATTTCATTTATCATGTATTCATAATTATACTCGAAACCCAAGTGATTTCTTATTGGGAATCCTCCACCTAAGTTAAAGGAATCTAAACTTGGGCAAACCTTCTTTAAATCAACATATAGTTTAAGAGCCTTCTGAAATTCACCCCAGTAGTATAGAGTATCTTTGATGCCGGAGTCCACAAAGAAGTGTAGCATCTTTACTTCCACATTCTCATCATTTTTGATGACATCATTATAGAATTTTACCATTTCCGTATGCCTAATACCAAGACGGGAAGTGTAATATGCACTTTGAGCCTGTTCATTTATGGCCATTCTCAAACCAATTTTCACCTTTCCACCAGTTGCAAACTTTTGAATTTTAAAATACTCTGACTCACTATCAAGGATAATGATAGAGTTACTAAACCCCGCTTTTTGGAGGAGGAATATCTTGGAAAGATAATCGTCAGTTTTATAGCCATTATGAAGTATGATTCGGTCTTTACTTATTTTCTTTTCCTTATATAGACGAAGGATTAAATCTATGTCGAATGCAGATGATGTCTCAATATCCACATTATGCTTTAAAGCCTCATTTATTACGTGATAAAAGTGATTACATTTAGTACAATAGCAATTATAATACCTTCCTTTATATCCATTGTTTTTGATTGCTTTATTAAAAAGATTACGTGCTTTTTTTATTTGATCTCCAATTTTTGGAAGGTAAATAAATCTAAATGGTGTACCATGTTTTTCAATCAAATATTTTAATGAAACCCCATGAAAGGTTAAATACTTATCTCTTAGGTCAAATCCATCTTGGGGGAAGTAAAAACTCTGTTCAATTAAATCAAAATATGTGTTCTTCATGCGAGTAATTTTGTTTGATAATACTTATTAAGTATTCCATAGTGTTTTATAAAAGGGATAATGAGTTGTACTCCCCTATAATAACTTTTCTTAATCATATGCCTGAGTAAATATTATTTACACAGGCATTTAGGTTAGAGTTGAAATTCTTATATACTATTTTATACTTCATTAATATTGGTAATGGTTTTAAATATCACTTTTTTGCCTGAGGGTTCACCTTCTTCGTTTAATTCTTCTACCTCCTTTTCCTCCCAGAATATTTCGAATTTCAGATTTAGGTTATCATCATCATAGAGATCAATATCCAGATCATCTAGTACATCGTCAAAAAGCAGGGTCTTTTTATCCTTACTAATAAATTCAAACTTTCCATCAGTATTAATACCGAAATAAGTGGCTATAATTGATTTATCCTCATCAGTCTGAGCTAATGCTTGATTTAAACCAAGGGAAACTATGAAGAATATTACAAATAATGAGTTAGCAATATGTGTTTTCATGACTATTATGGTTTTAATAATTTAACAATAAGTAACTTAAGATGAACTCTATCATTCAACATACACACTCATAATTTCCAAAACAATGAGCGCAATACTAGTTTACTATTTATTATTATCTACCATAAGCAGTGACTTTGAATGCAACAAATGTATTTTATTTTTTAATAAAACAACACAAAACACAAAAAATATAGTGCCATATACAATCCTGTTTAACAGGTTATTATAACCCATATATATTTAACACTTCTAATCAGTATCTTTTTTGGATTACAAAAAGCAGTATTTATTACTTTACTAGAATTCTAACTATTGCTTTACTGTTTGCCAATTATTTAAATCGAGTACCAATAAATACGTGTTATTTTGTTTTATTCAGTACTAACATGAAAGAGGGCATCTCCTTTATTCACAATTGGAGCTGTATTGACGCCAAAAATATAGCAATCGAATGGTGATATTACTTTTCTTTCAAATTCACCATATGGATCACTGATTCTACCTAGCACAGTTTTCTTTGAAACTTTACTGCCATTTTTTACACTTAATTGAAACATTCCTGACTGCTGTGCTCTAATCCACTTTGACTTTTCGATGATAACGGTATTTTCATTCTTGACAATCTCTCCATCCAGAATCCCGATATGTTTCATTACATTTACTGCACCTTCAACACCAAAATGGATTACTTTTTCACTTAACTTCTTAGATTTTCCACCTTCAAACAATAATATGGTTTTCCCCATTTTATTAATAGTATCTCTTACTGATTTAGCTATATATTCTGAATGTACAATAAAAGGTGCTCCAAAAGCTTTTGCAAGCTCAAGTGTTTTTTCCTCCTTCAAATTGCATCTAACATTAGGGTAATTAGATCTCTCCGCTCCTCCTGTATGAAAATCAATTACATAATCAACCAGTGGGGCTATATCTTGGGTAAATCGATGTGCAAATTGACTAGCAAGTGACCCTGATATTGAACCTGGAAACATTCTATTTAGGTCTCTTCCATCAGGGAAAGCTCTTGTTTGACTTAAATAACCAAATACGTTGAACACAGGAATACAAATAATAGTTCCTCTTTTTGGTTTATTGTATTTCTTACGAATTATATCCCTTACAATTGCAACACCATTTGTTTCATCACCATGTATGCCTCCCATTAGTAGTATGGTAGGCCCATCAATTCTAGCCCTTTCTATTATAATGGGAATCTTTATATTGTTTCTATTGTGAAGTTTTGCTACTTCTAATTCGAGATAGGTTCGTTTACCCTTTTGGATATCTTGCCCCAAAAACATAAACTCTTTAGTCGACATGTCTTTCAATGTATTTAATAATTTCTCTGGCAATATCTTTTTTTGTTGCAGACTCTATACCCTCAAGACCAGGTGAAGAATTGACTTCTAGTACTAATGGCCCCTTTGCTGATTGTAACATATCAACCCCTGCAACTCCAAGGCTCATAGCTCTTGCTGCTTTAATTGCTGTAAGTTCTTCTTCGTCTGATAACTCAATTATATTAGCACTGCCACCCCTGTGTAAATTTGATCGGAACTCTCCTTCTTTTCCTTGTCGTTTCATTGCTCCTACAACAACACCATCAACAATAAAAACACGAATATCAGCCCCACCAGCTTCTTTTACAAATTGTTGGGCAATTACTCTGGCTTTTAAACCATTGAAAGCTTCAATTACGGAAGTGGCTGCATTTTTTGTTTCTGCCAATACAACTCCTAATCCCTGAGTTCCTTCTAATAACTTTAAAACCAAGGGTGCTCCACCAACGGATTCAATTACATGGTCAACATCTTTAGCATAATTTGTAAATATAGTTTTAGGCAATCCAACACCTGCTCGAGCCAAAATTTGTAAACTTCTCAGTTTGTCCCTTGAATTTACTAATGCTTGTGATTTTACTGCTGAAAATACATTCATCATTTCAAATTGACGAACAACGGCAGTACCATAAAATGTTACAGAGGCACCAATTCTAGGAATTATTGCATCTATATCATCTAAATAAATGCCATTATAATAGACTCTTGGAGATTTTTTCTCAAGTTCAATTACACATTTTAGATGATCAATAACAATGGCTTCATGACCTTTTTGTACTATGGCTTCTACTAATCTTCTGGTTGAATATAACTTTGGATTTCTTGATAAAATTGCAATTTTCATATTTCTTCTTTCTTTTTTAAATTTAGTTGTTTTAGCTTGTAAGATAGATTGACTTTTGAAGTATCTACTATAAATCGATCATTTAACAGTTTTCTACCTAGCAATATCGGATACTTCATATCTTGTCTTTCACTTAGTGAGAGTTCGATTGGAAATTCATTATTAAATATTACTATTATAGTTTGTACTACGAACCTTTCTTCAGATTTACCAAAGGAGTTTTTAACTACTTTTCTATAATAATTTTTTGTATTGAACTTTTTGTCCTTAAATTTTGAGTGTGACGGATCAAGGAGCTCAAATTCAACATAGGTTATATCGTCAATAATAATCTCTTTAATATGGTGACAGTGTATTGTTGATGTATAGGCTCCGGTGTCAACTTTAAGACTTATGTTTTTAAGGAATAATTCAGGAAAGTCTGCTTTGTCCTTTCTACCTATGGTTATTTTCATCCGATGATTATTTAATTGTTAAAGGCAAAATGTGTTTGCTAAATCTATTATTGGAGAATATCAATTATCCTTTTTCTTCAACACTTCTGTATAATTTGATCTCAAATGTAAATCCATCTGAGGGAATGGAATTGCGATACTATTTTGAATGAATTTTTTATTAATAATTCGACGAATATCGCTTTTGACCCGATTGATTCTAAAAATATTTTTACTAAAAAATAGAACCTGAAAATCCAACGATGAATTTCCAAAGTTTATTAATCTTGCTTCCGTTAATTCCCTGTCAGAAATATCGGGGTGCTCAAATGCACTTTCTTCCAGCACCTTTATAACTAAATCAACATCACTACCATAAGCAACGCCAACATCTATTCTGAAACGTGTTTTTTTTGTTTGATGGCTCCAATTAATCACTTTGTTAGTGGTGATTAATGAATTTGGAATTATAATAGAAATATCATCTGTATTTAAGCCCTTGGATGTTCTTAATCCAATACTTTGAATTCTTACAACATCGCCATCTATTTCTAATACATCGTCAATTTTTATTGATTGTTCTGAAAGCAGTATTATTCCTGATATTATATCATTAAATGTTTGCTGTAAGCCCAATCCTATTCCAACAAGTAAAGCAGCGGAACCTGCTATTAATACAGTTACTTTAACTCCAATAGTTTCTAAAATTAGACCTATTGCCATTACCCATAATACGTATCTAATTATCTGAAATAATGCATAAGAACTCCCTTTGTCAAGTTTATTATACTTATGTTTACGAGTAAGAGTTTTCTCAATTAACCAGGATATTAATTTGGTAATAACAAAAATGATTAAAACAGATACTAATGTATAAACCTGTATTTTATATTCACCCACACTAATGAGCTCATATTCCAAAAAACTACTTAATGTATCCATTTTATCCTATTATTATTTATCCTTTATAAAGCGAAATTGTATTTATGATGTTTAGTATCTGTTGCAGGCAATATGTATTTTTTTAATGCTATTTGCATTATTAGTTTGCCTTACATCTCCCAGAAAATAAACAACACTTAAGTTTTTTGAGTTATTTATCTTCAACAAATGGCATCTCATTTAAAATTTCGTATCTCATTGCAGTTAATAAGAAGTTTTCTACCTGATAGAATCGCATTGCAACTAAAGGAGAAGTAACCTTGCTTACTTTCTTATAGTAGCGCTCAAGGAGTTTATCCTGATTATTGTCCATTGCAAATACTTTTTTCATCCAGATTGATGATTCCTCATTCGTCATCTTTTCAAATTGAGTTGCAAACTGATCCAGTAGTTTTATACGTTCTTTACCAATAATCTTACGCTCAACCTCATATGTTTCATAGATATCCCAAAAAGCAGTCGCGTTATTGGTTTTTGGATGCACAAATTCTTTTACAATAGCCTTCTTCTCAATTCCATATATTGATTGGATTAAATCTATCTCCTCTGTATTAGTTTGGGCAGTTATCCCCAATGTAACAAATAATGCAGCGATTATTATTATTATATTTTTCATAGAAATTATATTTAAAATTTGTGAACTTATAAATATTAATTATTACTCTGTTTTAATTTGAACTATTCTACCATCATCATTAATTCGTATTATGTGTGATAGATGATCTTTGGAAACCTGCATCCTGTAAACAGACCCTATCATTCCAGGGGCTTCAATTCTTTCTTTATAATCTGAGATCTGCCAATTAGCAAATGGAGACTCTTGAATGGCAGATAAAATTTCATCAGGCAGTTTAATTAATGGGGTTCGTGTTTCAAACCATTGACCATAACGGTTAAATATTGCACGACTGTTTTCATCATTTCGCATAAATTCAACTTCATAATTTGAAGGTTCATTGAAACTATAAACCACTACATTTCTTGGCTGATACCAACCTTGATAATAAGTATTACTATAATCTTGATACCAATATGCAATATTTGTAACATACCACATCTTTACAAAAGATTGGGGATATCTTAAGTTAAAATCCTTTCTTACCTCTTTAGGTACATTATTCGTTTCTGTTACTTGTCGATATTTCCTGGCTCCCTGACCTTGACCATAGAAACTAACTGTAAGAGATATTATTAATAAAAACAACAAATACTTTTTCATTTCTTTGATTATTTTTTCTAAAATAACACTAAATAACTTGAATATGACTTTCTTTTGATAGCCGACCAGTAATGTACAATAATAATCAATACAATATTCAGAAGAGCACTGTTAATTATTTGTTATTTCATTAGTTATAAGAATACTAACAGACTTATGTTTTCCTATTTTGATATTTGATTCTTTACAATACCTCTAAGTAACCTACCCAGAATATCTGCTCCTGTTATTACACGTTTTACATCACTCCAAAGTAGAATTATGTCATTATCAATTACATCGTCCTCGTTATGTTCTGGTGTGAAGTTTAGCAGGTGAATTATAGAACCCAGCTTCATATTACTATCATTTACAATAATAGGTTTATGAATAAATTCCATTGGGTTTGGTTGTTTATTGTCAAACATGGCAGCTCGTAAAAAGCCATCGGCATCCATAACATATGATGGGTTCAGGTTTTCATCTATAAAAATCACCCATTTTTCTTTCGATTCATTTATTTCTCGTAAAAACAAATCATGGTGCTGTTTTGAAAACTTTGGAAAAATAGGTACTCCATTCTTATGATCTATGGGAATGATGCTTTTGGGATTTAAAGGTTCACCTTCTTTACCAATGAAAACATCATCCAAAGAAAGAAAATTGATAGCACCTAAACCTTCAGTGTGGTCTATTTCACTTTCTGAATCATCAACATGCATCTTAAGAAAAAGTTTAATGGTATTCTCTTTAAAAAACTCAATTGACTCCTTTCCTAGCCATGCATCTAATAGCAGGGCACTTGGTTTAGCTACAGGATAAAGTATAAATTGATAAAACTTTATCACTGGAGCCAGAACTGAGGCCATTTTTAATGAATTCCTTGAAAAATAGGCTTGTGGTGCAATTTCACCAAATAGGGTTATTACTATTGTGGAAAACAAAAATGAGCCAACACCTACCATAACAGACTCAGACAATAGAGTTAGGAAGACATTGATACCCACATTACCCCAAAGTATAGTGGTTAGCAAAAAATTTGAATCTTCTCGCATCTTCAATACTTTTTTTGCACTTTTTGTAGAAGCACTTTTAGCTTCAAGTTCAAGACGAAGTCGTGTAAAACTAAAAAACGCGAGATTTAAGCCTGAAAAAATAGCAGACTGTGTTATGCAAAAAAATATTCCTATCCAGGTTAAGATTTCGATCATGTTAGAACCATTTATTTTTCTTAAAATAATATAACATTACCCCTGCCACAACTATCATGACACCCCACATAACGAAATATCCGTTTTTGTAATGAAGCTCAGGAACGTAATCAAAGTTAGTTCCATAAATGCCTGCGATAAATGTAAGGGGGATAAATATAGCTGCAAATATGGTTAGCACCTTCATTACCTCATTCATCTTATTACTTATCGATGACATGTACAAATTCAGAAAATCATTAATAGTCTCACGTTGTGAATCTATTGTTTCGGTGAGGTGTATTACATGATCATATACATCCCTGAAATAATTTTGTGTAGATGCAGATATCAAATCGCTATCAGTTTTAATAATATTTGATATGGATTCTCTTAGTGGACTAATGGTTCGTTTAACAAAGGCGATTTTCTTCTTTAGCTCATAGATCTCTTCATTCACATTTTCACTCGGGTTTTGCAGAATCTTTTCCTCTAGTTTTTCTAGGCGGTCAAATAGGTGTTCAGTGACTATAAAATAGTTATCTACAAAAGTATCAATCAACCTGTAAAAAATGTAATCTGCCTTTCGTTGGCGGACTATTCCTTTTCCCTTCCTTACTCTTTCTTTAAATGGATCTAAGATTTTAAACTCACTTTCCTGGAATAAAATCACCCCGTTTTTACCTAATATGAGACTTACATGTTCTGTATTAATTTCATTGGTATTTAATTCAACTTCTAATATTTTCATGGGCAAAAATAGATAGTCATCAAATTCTTCCAGTTTTGATCTGCTGTGTGTATTGACGATATCTTCCAAGATCATTGGATCCAGGCCGAATTGCTCTCCTGCAGCCTCAATGATGGATGTGTCGTGGACGCCAATAACACTAACGACAGTTACAGAATCGGATTTATCCCATGAGGTGCAATCGGATATCTGATTAAGATTATTCTCATGGTAATGGTCTGTTGAATAATCTGTTTCTGAAATAGTAACCTTATCTGTCCTATGTTTGCCGATATATACCAAGGACCCTGGTGGTAATCCAATCTTGTCAGTATAAGTTGTTCTTTGTTCTTCCATTATACAGTTGTTTTTAGTTCTTCTATGTCTTTTTTGTAAACTACGGTTCTGTAAGGAAACGGTATTTCAACACCCTCTTTATCAAACCTTTCTTTTACAGATTTTAATAAGTCACATTTGAGAATAAATGCGTTATCATCTCCAGACAACCAAACATAAGCCTTTAAGTCTACTGAAAAGTCTGACAAAGCAATGACCCTAATTATTACCATTGGTTCTTTCGATGCTTTTTCTGCTTCGGTTCTGTTATCAACTGTTAACGGATGATTGTGAGCTTCATCTCGAATTATTTCGATAGCTTTATCGATATTCGAATCATAGCTAATAGAGAATACAACATGTTTTCTAATCTTCTCTTCTTGGATGTTACTATTGATTATTGTTTCTTCGCTAATAATACTATTAGGCATTATAATTCTTCGATTTTCGTAGTCTTTAATTATGGTATGCCTTAATGTTATTTCCTCAACAACACCCTTTTGACCATCTTTAAACTCTATTATATCTGAGATTTTAAATGGTCTAAATATTAAGATAAATAAACCACTTATAATATTTGCAAAAGCTTTTTGTGATGCAAACCCAACGATAACAGCTAAGATTCCAACACCTGCAAATAGCGCGGATGCAATAGATTGCAAATAAGGAATCTTGTAAAACACAAAAATTGTTGCCCCAGTATAAAGTAAAAACCCAACCGAATTTTTAATGAATGAGAAATTTGTGGGATCCACCTTTAGTCTTTTAGAATACTTAGTGATAAATAATCTAAGAAGTGTTCTAAGCAAAAATGTCAGAATAATAGCAACTGAATAGCTAACGGTAATTAGTACCCAGTAAGTATTAAATATTTCTTTCATCATTTTTAGTATTTATTAGTTTCATATCGAACATATCTTTTCGTCGATCTCTTAAGTTCCTTACACTTCCAAACTGATTAAGTTCTCGAAGTAAATTTATATCAACATCAGCAATTAAGATCATTTCTGTGTTTGGAGTTGCTTCTGCTTTAATACCATTGGCAGGAAAAGCAAAATCACAAGGAGTAAAAACCATTGATTGAGCATATTGTATATCCATATTATGAACTTTTGGTAAATTACCAACACTCCCTGCAATTGCAACATAGCATTCATTTTCTATGGCTCTTGCCTGTGCACAATTACGTACTCTGGAGTAGCCATTCTGTGTGTCTGTAAGAAAAGGAACAAATAGTATGTCCATCCCCTGATCTGCCAATACTCTGCTAACCTCAGGAAACTCTACGTCGTAACAAATAATTATTCCAATTTTACCACAATCCGTATCAAAAACTTTTAGTTTATTTCCTCTTTCCATGCCCCAAACCTTTACTTCATCCGGGGTTACATGTAGCTTTTCATACTTTTCCTTTGTGCCATCTCTTTTACAAAGGTACCCAATATTATACAGCCTATCATTTCTGACTTCAGGCATACTACCGGTTATTATATTTATATTATATGGCTAGTTCTGAAAATTTTTGAACTATGGAATCAGTATGTTTTGCAAGATCACGCAAAGCTTCAGGCTCACTCATATGATTATTCTCCGACATTAGTGGAGCATTAAAAAATTCAGGGAACAATGCAAAGTCTGAACGGTATCCGGAGACTGCATCAACAAAATACTCAGCCTGATTCATTAAATCAACCAAGTTTTGATATGGTCTCATTTGCCATTGAATTAATCCAAGGCGAACAACTTTTTTATTTACAACTGCATTTTTTGATTGCTTTTTGTAATATATATTATCCCATTCCAATAAAACAGCATATTCATTTGAAGCTACATCTCCTTCCAAATAGTTCTTAATAACTTTAGTTGGATGGAAATCATTTGATAGTTGAAAGTTTAGTACTGGATCATGAATTTCCTTTCTTCTAACTCTGTCAATATATTCTTTTGGGGATATTTCATTTGAATACTTATGATAACTAGGTATCCTACCACCAAATGCAACACCACGAAAATTGAGCCTCTCACTTAGTTCTTTACGATAATCATAGAGTCTTCTGCCCAATCGCATTCCCCTATATTCTGGTTTAATAAAAACATCAATACCATAAAGCACATCACCTGCAGGTGAATGCGTATTAAAAGTAAAATCTCCTGTAATATCTTTATAAGTGTGCTCAGAATCATACTTATTGTAATCCACTATAATCGATAGTGCACAACCGGCTATTTGCTCATTTACCTTAATTACAACTTGTCCTTCCTGAAAAATACTTATAAGAGAACCGATCTGGTGTTCCTCCCAATATGAATTTGCCATATTTGTATATGACTCAATCATCGCTTTTTTTAGTTCTTGATAATCAACTATGCTCAAAAACTCAAGTTCAATATTTTCTATTTCTTTCATTATTATTAATGCAAAATGATAATTATGCTAACTTTTTATAATTAATGCCAATAATAAAGACCGCTCTATCAAGCTATGACGTAAAATTCTTTCATTGTTGGTCTTCATATAATCACCTACGGGCCCAAGCCCGTCCAGTTTTGCTATTTGATCTGAAATATGACAAATATCTGACGAACTCCACCGGTGATCTTTTGTGATTCTAACATCAATCTTATCAGTTATTGCCTTAACTTCATTATAAAAGTCAATGGTTAATTGACTTATTTCCATTGGGGGCCTTCGTTGCCCACCTTCAAAATGAGTTTGATAAATTTTATTCCTTTTTTGTTGTGAAACAATCTTTTGAAGTTTGCTTTCGATATTCTTTAGAGTAATCGGTGAATTGAATCTAACACTGATATTAGCACTACCATGGGCATATATTTTAAATATATTACTACTAAAATTAACCTTGTATGGAGCAATAACATTTTCATTATCATTCCTAGATATATCAGATATAGATGCGATTGTTTTATTGAAACTCATAGCCGTTAGTGAAACATTCTCAGGAGTGCTATTGTTTAATAATTTCATCTCGTAATTATATAATGCCGATCCTGATCTTGATAATACTAATCCACCATTAATTGATGAACCACTCATTGCTATAACTCTCTTTGCATTTAATGATTTTTGCTGAATTAGTGATTTAGTGTACTTATTATCAATTGATGAATCTGTAATTAACAATATGCCCAAATTTAATTTCTTTAATGCTCTTGAGAACCGAAGTGCCTGAAGTGCAGAAATAAGAGTAACAATTCCTCCTTTATTTTCCCAAATTCCTGTTCCTTCAAGATATTGCTCATTTTCATTATAATTTTCATGTAGTGCTAACTTTGTTATGTTATCCACAGATAATAGAAGCAAGTAATCATCTTCTTTTTTCTGGGTATTTGTATGGTAAAATATATTACCCACTTCAAATTGTGGAAATATTTCTGATCTAAAGCCCAACAGACTTAATTCATTACCAATTAATTCAGTACAATAATTTACTCCCTCTACATTTCTCACATAAGTATTGGCATCAACAATTTTTTTCAGCAACTTCTCATTTTGTGCTTGTCTGGTTTTTAAAAAGGATCTCATCCTAACAGTCAAAGAAATTTTACCCTGTTTCTTTTCGCCAGGGAGATTGCTCATAATGTTGTTTGCAAAATATCTAACTGATGCAACATCCAACATCCTATTTGCCAATGATTCAAAACTATATCCAGCAGCCATTGCTGCTGTTGGGTATGATCCTGTTTCTCCCATGCTTGCCATTGAATTTATCTCAAGCAAATAAATATTGTTATTTGAATCTAACCTTATATCAACTCTGGAAAAGTCCCGTAAGTTTAAGGCCTTAAATGCATCAATACTAACCTTCTGCATTTGTTCAGCAAGTTCATTAGAAATAATTGCCGGACATATTTTCTTACGAGGTTTATTTTTTTTATCGTCTACAGTTTGTATGGCATCTGGATCGCCATCAAGATCTATTTCTAAAACAGGAAATGCTTCAACGGGTGAGTTTCCAATTAATCCAACACAAAACTCTCTACCGCTAATAAATTGCTCCACTAAAGCTTGTTGATCAAATTCATTAATAATAAACTCAACAGCCTCACGCAGTTCATCTTCATTGTTTACAACCTTTAAGCCAAATGATACACTTTCCATCTTCGGTTTAACTATAACGGGATACTTCACTTTAGAAAGATCTTCAGAGGGTGAATTAAAGACCCAGAAATCAGGTGTGGGTAAATTACCGTTCTTCCATATGATCTTCGTTAAGACTTTATCTAAGGCAAGAGTGTGACCAGAAGGTGAGGAACCTACATAAGGAATACCTAACATTTCTAGCATTGATGGGATATGAGTATATCGACTTTCACCCTGGATACCATATGCCATATTAAACACCATGCCCATTTGCTCACCATCGAGAACACGGGGCATAAAGCTTTCCAATCTCTCAATTATCTGTTTATTACCATCAAATACAACTACGTTATGACCTGCCTTTTCTAAGCTTTTGGCCACCTTGGATATGGTGTTTTTATTATAAAACTCCTTGTTTTGCATCCCAAAGGTGTTAATTACACCTTCAATATCCTCGTTATAAATAATTGCTACTTTCATGCCTTATGCTCTAATCAATAATATTACAAATCCTTAAAAAATTCTTAACCATTTGAAGCCCATCTATACCAGAAACTTCTGGGTGAGATTGAAATCCATAGATTGGTTTATCATTGTGTTTTATTATTTCATTGCTACACGTGTTGGATGTAGCAAGACTATGGAAGGATGGAGGTAATTCAGAAACATGAAAACCATGTCTTTTAGTTAGCGATAATTCATTTGAACTTATTCCAGTAAAAATTGGATCATCGGGTTTAGTTACAGTAATAAGTTCCTTTTTACCATGATACTCTGGCAGCTTCTTAATACGTCCTCTATATGCTACTGCTAATATCTCATGACCTAAACAAAACCCAATTATTGGTACATCAAAATTCATTAATGCAACGAAATTTGATGTTAGGTTTAATGGTTCAAACGGGTTTCCTCTTCCACCTGAAAGTATGATACCCTTGATTTCAGTTTTAGCTGATAAGGTTATGGGTTGATTATGATCAAAAAAAACATAATCAAAATCTTGCTCTGATAAGAATTGTCTTTTAAATTTCTTAATGAAAGCGCTCTGATTATCAATGATTAACAACATAATTACTTAATTGTTTAAAGATGAAATTATGCGCTAAAAGTAATTTATTTTTAATACGAAAAAACTTTTTGTGAAAAATATATAAAAGGCTGATATAAGTCCTGTTAGGCGGCCTTAATGTTCACAGAGGTTCGGTAATATCGAGATATTCAAATAGAACGTGTTAAGTTCATAAGTTTCTCATAAAAGATACAAAGCTCGTTTCATATCAGTTGGATACGCATCGATTTATTTTTACTTAATTCAGCTAAACTCTATAAAACCTTCGCACTTTATTCAATTACCATAATTAAACGGGATAATCCACCTGTTTTTTTCTAGTTCAACTGTTCCACCCATCTCATCTGTCACAACTCTATCTATAATTATTAATCCTTTCTCAGCCATTTTTTCAAAGAAGTCGATACCATCATTGGGGAAATTCTGACGGGTCCTATGGATATTAAATTTATTTGAAA
>CALCGQ010000237.1 GCA_937901015.1 uncultured Bacteroidota bacterium
GTACTGTTTCGCCCCAGCAGAAATTTGATTATTAACCTCATCTATTCTACGTAAAGTTGTTTTGTTATCTCTTATACCAAAGTCAACTTTCATATTAAGATCGCTTTTAAAGTTCTTATTCTTAGGCGCCCCTGCCATTGAGCCTATTGAAAACTTAAGTCCTTTAATCCTATAACCCATACCTACTACAACTTCATTACCAACAACCTCAGTAAGCTGATTATTTACAAAACTCAAGTCTAGCTTTCTTGATTTCTTGAATTCTACTTTAGCTGAAAGACTATTATGCATTGTAACATCCACACCAATCAATGGACTATATTGTTCCATAATTGAAACAATACCAACATCGAACTTAGTTATGTAATTATCAGAATTAGGGAATGTTTCAATGGGGTTTTCCGGATTGAAATTTACATTCGTAGTCCATGAAGAAATACTTAGCATCGATCTATATCCATGTGTGATATTAATTGATCTGAAAATTTTACTTATGGCTTTAATCTTTGTAAGCCCGTTAAATGTAATTCTCCAATTTGGAATCGGGAAGGTTGGGAAAGGGTTATCAATTTTCACTTCTGAACTTGATTGTCCTGAATATGCAGATAGAAATGAATGATACATTACCGATTGTGAACTCGAAGTATATCCTTTTGGATAAATATCTCCTGCAAGACTATCATAAACCTCTTCACCATCCCATCCAGGATTTTCGTTTGCTAGCCTATACGCAATTTCTTGTCTGGATGATAAGAAGTTTGCAAAAGTTGATGAAACATTAGCTGAGTCTGATTTCGCAAATGATGTTTTGATTATTGAATAAGAAATACTGAAGTTACCACCATCCATAGGAGTAAATTCAGTAAAAATTGGATCTTCAAAAGTATTACTATTTCGATAATATGATTGGTAGTTACTTGCATAAATTCTATCACCATCAATATCAATTTTTATGGCATCAAGAAAATCAGCATTTATTTTATATGATAATGACTCAGTGGATTTACGCATATAAGGGTTATTCAAAATTGTATCCTTTGTAATCCAGCCATTATTAGCAGCATCCTCTTTTATATCTTTCTGATCACCAAAAACAAACCCTAATCCAGGTGCAGATGTACCCAGGTTAACTCCTAATAATTCAGGCTCCTGATTAAACCCTGGCAATAGCATACCATATCCTGAACTATAGGTTAATGAAGCTTTTTTAATGGATAATAAAGCTTTTACAACTGTCTCAGCTATTATCTTACCATAATTGATTTTTGGTTTATCGATAGTATCGTTTACATCTTCAGGTGGTGGTGGTGCTCCACCCCTCACTCTTGAAGAAGGACGACTTGACTTTTTATTGCCGGTAAGTTTCTTGAAATATGGTACCTTCTTATATAGAGTATTTAAGTCAACTTTACCATTCAACTGTTTCTGATTAGAGTTCTCAATGGAATTTCCCATTCTTTCTTGAATTGAGAATGGAGATGCAGTCCATTTATAAAGTGCTTGATAACTCATTGCAACCGTAACCCAATCAAGCATAGGTATCTTTTTCAACGGAACATTATATGTAGCTTTAAATGATTGATTATATCTTTGCATTGTTCCGCCAGACATAACATCTCTCCAAACTTCTTGTTTATATTCTTCCCATTCAGCAGTTTCTTTATCTGGATAAATTGTAGGCTCCTTAATATATGCATTTGCACCAGCACTGAATTCAAATGTCAATGATTTAGAGAAATCATATTTAAAATCATAATCTCTATTCCATTGCCATTGACGATCAATGGTAGGTTTTATAATAATATCTCCTAAACTCTTATCTCGATAAAGCATCTTCCTAATGGATCGATCCATATCAGTCCTGAAGCTGAATGTTTTCGGTAGCACATAAAAGTTAAAGTCCTTAATTAATTTCAAATGCTTACTGGAAAAAGCTTTACTCTTACCAAGAGGTTTATAATTCTTAGGTTTAGGATTGAAGTTATATCCAAGTCCTCCACGGTACTGATCCTGATTATCATACTCAAAGTCAATATCTCTATGATCATTCTGGGAGTAAGCAAAAGAAAGATCAAAGTTCTCAACATCATAGATTCGTTGCTTTTTAGTATTACCAACGCGATCCTTCCTAACATTCATCACATTGATATTTTGACGAACCGTATTATCAATAACAAGTCTTCTAACCGAATCTCGTTTTTGCTTTTCAACATAAGTATCTAAATCATCCTCAAGAAGAACATCGGGATCCAACGGATTATATTCAGGTGTAACATTTGTTAGTGCATAGTCATAATGAACTGGGATTCTTACTGCAGCCTTTTCGCCAAAGAACTTACCCATATCTATGTCTGTTGCAACCATGAAATTTGTTACATGTTCCAATGGAATCTGGCTTATTTTCTTCTCAAGGCTTGCGAATCCTGCAGAACTATGAGATCCTGTAAGAACTATACGACCAAGATCAGCAAGAGTTGTTTCAACTCTACCTGTCGCTGCCCATCCAGCATGATCATTAAAGTCAGTAAGTCTAAGTTCGTCCACCCATATAATAGCACTACGTGGAGTTCCGTCATCATCCAAGCCGGATCTTTGTTTTGGATTACGAACTCCAATAAGTATTCCTTGTACATCACTAATGTTAGGGCTACCAAGTATGGTAACTTTATTTTTTCCAAGATACTCAGTATAAGGCTTATCAAGTCTGAATACACTATTAGGATCTCGTAGTGCAACATTTCTGTTCTGTTTTACCCTAACAAGTTCCTGAAGTTCAATATCAAAATTATTTGCCTCTGGCCAAATGGAATCAACTTCCGTTGAAATTGTACCCCATTCGGTGAATTCAAGAGGTACCTCATACTCATAATAGTTGTCAGTAAAGTCAGATCCAATTCTTATAAAGGCGGTAAGATCACCATAATACAATTCTTCATTTTCAATTAATTTCTCAGCATGTACAAACATCTTTAGACGTTTGTATTGTCTAAAGTCAAAATCTGTTGTTTTAAATACACCACGAGCATCACCATCGTATAAGTCTGATACATTTAACTCTATTGACTGCTCGTTTTGAAGCACATAGCTTGTAGTTCCAAAATTAGATTCACGTTCAATACCAGGAGGAATCACGTATGGAACCGGTACTCTCTTACCATTTTCCTCAATGTTTACAGTTGCTACTGTAAAGTTAGTCTCATTCCCATAATCACCTGACCCATAATCACCTGGCTCCAAAATAGGATGATTATATCTTCTCCATTCACCTCTTACCAATTCGAACGTCGCAAAACGAGCTACAATTGGTTTTTCAAAATCTCTCATGAACATCCTCATAAATCGGATGGACCTGAAATCACTAATATTACCAATTACCTCATCAGGATTCTGAACAGGAATCTTAAACTGATACCAGTGAACACTTGTTAAGTCACCATTTGCAAGCTTAATATCTTGTGCTTCAAATACATCGGTAATATAATTCTGTCCAACTTCCATTTTTGTTGGATCGAGTTCAATCTTATATTGGAAATAACGCTCAGATTCACTTAGAGTATTATCTCTATTAATATCTTCAATATTTGGAAGGTTTGTTGCTGCAGTTGGATATGCTTCAGGGTTTTGAGCATCTGTAGGTGAGTTACCTTCCGAATTATTATATAATTTATATCTCTCTGTTACACTGGAATACTTAGCATCAATATCATAATCACCACCTCGAAAATAGTGGTAATTATCTGATGATGGATCATCATTAGCTTGTTCATATGCTTGTGAATTAGCACCATATCTTGTTCTAATTACATCCAGATAAGTTGATTTGTAAAAGGATTGCTCATCTCCACCATTTGCACCTTTACCTTGCAGGCCATCATACCCAACATCCTGGAATTCACGTGACCCTCCAGCGCTACTAAAAGACTCTACCAATGCTTGTAATGAGGGTATACGACCCCAAACAGTTGTATCAACATTTTCAACAAGAGATGATGTAGGTAATCCATTTTCATAACTCTTTCTACCATCTTTCAGGATATCCTCAGATATTTCACCAAGGTTTATATAAAGTTCTCCACTGTTGTTTGGATCTTCAGTAAATGGATCCATCATCCAAAACTCTATGTATTCAATGTTAGCAGCTTCAAAATCTGATGATTCAATTTCCCGCATCATACCACCCCAACGAGATTCTGGATTTACTAAAGTTCCATCCTCATTAATACCATCAGAATAAGCATTAGACTCAACATCATAGTTATACGACCCTTTTTCTTCCGGGAAATATGCAAGGTTCAATACAGCAATATTTGTTGGAATATTGTTTAGGTTATAATCCTTATTTGGAAATACTTCTTTTTGATAAACCTGTCGTACAGAGTTTTTGGAGATCTCATTTTTATCAACATTTGAAGGCCTGAAACCTCCTCTTACATCATAAAACAAAGGATCAATAATATACCAAGCAAACTTCGCACGGTTTTTACCATAAGCATATCGGTGTATTGAGGTAGTATCATTTAATTGCGCTTCAGGAAACATATTTGGTTGCCCTTGAGGTGTACTTGCAAGGAACCACATATTTGTATTTTTTAAATCGATAGAAGAAGAAGCTCCTTCAAAATCATCAATATATGACGTACCTGATTTTCCAATTGCCTTACTGTGACCAGGAATGAACTGTGCAAACTCACCGTCAACATTAATCTGCGAAATCTCTTTTGTGGAAATTCCCGGAAGTTTGTCAATCATTTTTGTTAACCAACGCGACTCTGTACGGTAACTCATATCAATTCCCCACATGGTATTTGATATGGGGTCGTCACCGTAATTTACCTTTTGTGTTAGTGGTCTTTCGTGCAGATTTAATAATGTACCACCTATATGAAAGTCTTTACTTATTTCATGATCAACATGAACACCCATCATCCTCTTCTGTTGGATAGCGAACATTGAGTTACTCTCCAATGATACATTTATGGGAACTCCGGAATTCATGATACCATCATTAATAATCTTAACTCTACCAAGTGTATAGTCAACGGTATAATCCACATTCTCAACCAATGGCACACCACCAGCAGTAACTTTCACAGATCCTTGTGGAACGTTCAGAGCATTCAGACTAATATCAGATCCACCAGAAGAACTATATAAACCTTCGAGTAGGAATTTATTCTTTTCAGGAAATTGCTCAGCACCGGCCTTGGTCATAGTATAAAGCGAATCATAGGCATAAAAATCAGCATACTCAGGGTTTTCAGGAAAAACCGAATCTCGAATATAACTACCAAATGGTTCTAGGTTCGTGAAAAATATACGTCCGTTGGATGCTTGAATAGTACCTCCATTTAAAGTAGCACCATCAATATAATCAAACATACCATCACCACCAGGGATCGGATTCATTTGATTATCTAAATTATCAAGGCCGAATAAATGAATCAAAGGAACACCTGTTACTTCTTCAGGGCCTTCAGTAAAATAACCTGTTGGAACTCCTTGTTGGTTTCCTGAATAAAGGATATTGAACATGAAGTTTTGTTTCTGAACCTGATAAGCACCAATGGAATAAACGTTTTTCATCATCAGATCCCACATTGGCATATTGGTGCTAAGCGTATTGCTCTTCAATAACTTAACCACAAGGTTGTCAGGAGAAACTATCCCTTGATCGGAAAATTCACCCACCTGATACACACTATCACTTCCTATGACAGTATATTGGTATGCAATAGCTAGTACCTGATCAGATGATAATGTGGTATTCAATGATATAAAACCAAGTTTCCTGTTTAAACTATATTCCGAATCACGAAGTTTACGAGCATTCTCTAGTTTAACATAATCCTCACCTGCAACCATATAACCGGTCTTTCCAATTCTCAAAGGGTCACCACTTAGGTAATTCGTAATCGTATTAATTCGACGAAGTTGCGTTGTATCAAGACTTCCCATCAAACTATTTGAATAATTGGATGGCTTTTGTCCGCCGGGTAATGCATAAACATAAGGGCTAAAAATATCCTGTTGTTTACCTTCACCAAGATCCGTAAAAGCTACGATATTTCTATTTTCTTCGGTAGCTGCTCCAATATTTGTTACCCATACCTCTACTTTTGTAACATTCACATCTGAAGCAATAATTGGTAAACTATTCAGTGCTTGCGGGTAGAAGTCACGGAACGACTGCGCAAAGAAGAAGTGTTTATTTTGCTCATAATCAAGAGCCGTCAACTGAAAACGTTGAGTTTGAGCTCCACCTTCGACAGTAATATTTTTTGTTTCACTTTGCTGTTGCGAGAATATCGCAGTTACATGAGTTTTACCAAACTGAAGTTCTGTTTTAACTCCAAATAAACTTTGACTACCACTAATAAGTGTTGACCTTAAAGGCAAACTAACATTTCCAGCTTCAATAAGTTTAATTATCTCATCCTCTTTACCTTCATATTTAAGCTTTAATGTATTCTCGAAGTCGAAGGAAGATTCAGTATTATAATTTGCTTTGAATTCTATTTTATCACCAATTTTGGCAACCACATTCATCTGAATCTTCATATCGAAGTCAAAGTTGGTGGTCTTACGTTGACGAACATCAAGTGCAGGATCATCTCTTTTGGTTGAAAGTATTCCAAAGCTAACTTCTGCGGATCCTTGTGGACGAATATCAATGGTATTACTTCCAAAAATTCTATCGAAGGCTTCTCCACCAATGTAAATCTTTGGAATTAATCTCTCACCCTCTGCTGTACCTGCAGTTTGGTTTCTATCGTTCCAATAATCACTAACATCCCTATTCAGTTCGTACTTTTGATATTCATCAAAGTCCATTGTTGTAGGTGGACGGTAATCGAATTCTCCAATTTTGTTTACAAACTCATAACTGTTTGTTTCAGGATTATATATTATTTCACGTTCAAGGTTTGAAGGTGGACTCAGGAACAATGGACTGGAATTCTGATTATCCAAATATGGATTTCCAGTCATATCATTGAATGGAAAAAGCAATTCTGTTTTTGTAGAATCAGGAGTTGTGGAATTTGGATAACTGACATTCTGAGAAATCAAAGTTGTGGTCATCAAAAACAGAGTCACAGCAATGCTTAAAAAAACAAATTTACCAGATAAGATGTATAAACTTTTCCTATTCAAAATCCTCAAATTTAATACCTGTCCCCAAAAATATCATCCTACTTAAAGCATTTTTAAAGCTTCTTTTATAAGCCCTTCAATATCAACAATATTACCTGCTTTTAACACTTTATCCAAAGCCTTTTCAGAAGAAAGTTTATTAAAGCCTAATATCAGTAAACCTGATAACGCTTCTTCCCTGATTGTATTGTGGTTTTCATCGATTTTTTCAAGCTCAATACCCGATTTAATTAATTTATCCTTTAAATCGATAATTATCCGTTGAGCTGTTTTCCCTCCGATTCCTTTAACTGCCTGAAGTACATCAGCTTTTGATTGAACAATTGCTTCAAAAGCCTCTTCAGTTGTTAAGGAAGAAAGAATTAGCCTAGCAGTATTAGCACCCACGCCTGAAACAGTAATCAAATGTGCAAAGAGCAATCGTTCATTAATTTCTGCAAAACCATAGAGCACATGTGCATCTTCGCGAACAGCAAAATACGTATACAATTTAATATTCTCTTGATCCTTAATCTTTGAATACGTTGTTAATGAGATATTTACCATATACCCAACACCACTAACATCTATAACAACATAGGTCGGGGTTTTCTCAACCAGCTTACCCTTTAGATAATCGTACATTCTGCTCTATTAATTGTGACCGACTCTTGTCGAATCTTAACTGGCAAAAATACAATTAATCATGATTTATGCAATTTGTAAATAGGAAGTTATGGTTACTTTTTTCAAGTAATTAATAGGTTTGCTGGATTCTTTTTAAGAGATGCCTATTTTATGCAAGTCAGATTTCAATATAACATCACATTCATATTATGATAAATAATGAAGAAATGAATGTAAAACCCTTATATTCTAGGAATTAAACAACCCTTCAATAACCTCAACTATACTATCTGTATCGTAACCACATTCCTTATGCAAAATCTGCACTTTTCCGTGGGGAATATAATTTTGAGGTATTCCCAATTTGATTATACGGTTACTGTAATGTTGTTGATTTTTATATTCAACTACCGATGTACCTAACCCACCAATTATCGATCCATCTTCAACTGTGAAAATATGGTCATAGCTATTAAAAACATGGTGCAGGATTTCTTGATCTATTGGTCTGAGAAATCGCATATCAAAATGTCCGACATTGATATTCTTCTCAGCCAGTATATTTAATGCATCAATAACGAAATTACCAGCATGACCAATACTAAGCACAGCGATTTCTTTACCTTCTCTCAAACATCTCCCTTTGCCTATATCAAGCAATTCCATTGGCAAACTCCATTTCTCCAATACTCCTCTGGTTCTTGGATATCGAATCGAAAAAGGACCATCCTGATACTTTGTTGAAGTGTAAAGCATATTCCTTAACTCCACCTCGTTAATTGGTGCAGAAATAATAATTCCCGGAATACTATTCATGATAGCAAGGTCAAAAGCACCATGATGAGTAGCTCCATCCTCCCCAACCAAGCCTGCTCTGTCAACACAAAAGACAACTGGAAGTTTTTGCAGTGCAACATCATGAATCACCTGATCATAAGCACGCTGCAAGAAGGTAGAGTATATAGCACATATTGGCTTGAATCCCTCAGCCGCTAATCCTGCGGCAAAAGTTACAGCGTGCTGCTCGGCAATACCAACATCAAAAACCCTTTCAGGGTAAACATCCTTCATAAAATTAAGTGCAGATCCCGTTGGCATTGCAGGCGTTATACCAATAATTTTATTATTACTATCAGCAAGTTCCAACAATGTCTTTCCAAATACTTCCTGATAAGTTACAGCACTATTACCATCTACTGATTCAATATCACCAGTTATTCTGTTAAACCTACCTGGTGCATGGTATTTGGTTTGTTCTGCCTCAGCTTTTTTAAACCCCTTACCTTTTTTAGTAATTATATGAAGTAATTTGGGTCCGGGTATATTCTTAATCTCAGCCATTGCCTCAACTAAGGAGGTCACATCATGTCCATCTACAGGACCAAAATACCTAAAATTCATTGCCTCAAACAGGTTACTCTTTCTTTGAAACTTCCTCCCAATTGAAGGACTATCATTAGTTAATTCATCAACATTCTTTATGGCAATCCCCAGAGCTTTCCATTTTTTTATATCATACTTTGATGTAGATGCAATCTGTGAGAAATAGTTTTTTAGAGAACCTACATTCTCATCAATGGAGATACCATTATCGTTTAATATGATAAGAATGTCAGCATTAGTGGCACCTGCATTGTTCATTCCTTCAATTGCCATTCCACCAGTTAAAGCTCCATCACCAATAACAGCAATGTGCTTTCGGTTTGTTTCTCCTTTAAGATTTGAAGCCTCTGCCATACCCAGAGCAGCTGATACAGATGTTGAGGCATGACCTGTTCCAAATGCATCATACTCACTTTCAGAGCGAACGGGAAAACCGGCAATACCACCAAATTGGCGATTTGTGTGAAATTCGTCACGTCTACCAGTTAATATCTTATGACCATATGCTTGGTGTCCTACATCCCAAATCAATCTATCAAAAGGGGTATTAAAAACCTTGTGAATGGCAACAGTTAATTCAACAACTCCTAAACTTGATCCAAGATGACCTGGATGAACAGAAACCACATCAAGGATAAATCCTCTTAACTCATCAGAAAGCTGAATCAATTCTGTATCAGTCAAACCTTTAAGATCTGCGGGAGAATTAATTGTTGATAATATGGTACCTTCCTTTGGTGTCATTGATTGATGCTACAAAATATTATAATCCTGAATAATAAAGATCTGTGCAAATTTATCAGATTTAATCTAGCAAATTAAGATTCTACAATACTTTTGGAATAATGGCTTTTCTATTCTTAGGATAATCAGGAAAACGATGATGGTACCAACGGTGGTGATCAACAGCACGTGGTATTAAATTTGCCATGGTCCAAATTGCAAATGATAAACTTGGCAAACACCAGCACATAAGTGCCCATCCAAGCCATTCAATTATCTCACCAAGTAGATTTGGAGATGAAATAGAGTTAAATAATCCACCATAAGGAATGAAATATCCTTTTTTTCCACCCTTTCGAAGGTTTATAAGTTTATTATCAGAAGTAATATTAATGTACATTCCAAGAATAAACAATAACATACCAATTATAAATCTGGGGTCGTATAACCATGATATTGAATATTCAGGACTCAAATATCCAAACCAATATCCATTAAAAAAACCATTTAACAAGTTGAAACATATTGCCAATAGGATTATTATCCATGGCATCTGGTTTGCTTTTGACTTCATCTTAAAAGGAAAAATAAATATCCGATTAATATAATGGAGCATAAATAATCCATAAAAGATATAAACAGGCAATGATTTTAAAGCATCTCCGGTAAATAGTAACCATGAAAATACAATAACTACAGGCAACTCCATCATTATCCACCCAACTCTGTTATTTATTTTTGGGCCCCATGAATTAGAAGTATGTCTGCCATAAGGCACTATAATTTTTAGTAAAACAGGAAAAATAACAATTGCCAATCCTATCCATATATAAACCAGTATGTTAAATAGTTGCTCAGAAATCATATTTAAATATATTTATTCTCTTTATACCACTTATGTGAATCAATAAAGGTTTCCTCCAAAGCCCGACTATGAAATCCCAATTCCGTCTGTGCCTTCAAAGATGAAATTTGACGATTCCCCGATTGTAATATGGACAAAGATTCATTAGTATAAACTGGTTTAGTTCGCGTTAGTTTTGCAAACACATACAAAAAAGGAACTCCAAACTTTGCAAGCCACAATGGAATTACTGGAAGCCTACGATTACTACCACATGTGTTCATCCATAAATCAGCAAATTCTTTGATACTTAACCAGGCCCCTGAAAGTATATACTTGTTGCCTCCCTTACCTTTGCTTATTGCTGTAATAGTTGCATCAACTATATCTCTAACATCTACCCAATCATATCCTCCAGGAACAACCCCAGGTATTGTTCTATTAAAAGCACCACACATAAACTCTCCCATTAGAGATGGCCCTGGATCCTCTGGACCAATAACCGAAGTAGGGCTTAGCACTACTACATCAAATGTATTTGATTGCTGATTTAACACCCATTGTTCAGCTGTTGCTTTCGTAACTTCATATGGTATTTTGGAATCAAATGCAATCGCACCTTTCTCATCTAGTGTTTTGTTAAGAGGTTCCTGCACAATGGCGTGAATTGAGCTAAAATGTATCAGCTTTTTCACACCTTGCCCAATTGCCACATCAACAATATTTTTAGTACCCTGAACATTAATATTATAAACATCATTACTTGATGATAAACCTATGGAAATTACTGCAGCCAAGTGTATTACAATATCAACATCCTTGCATAGTTGGATTAAAGACTTAGGGTTCAATAAATCACCCACAATAATATCTACATCATAATTACTTAAATCACTTGTATTATTATGCACTAATACCTTCACCTTATAATTTTGGCTAACTAGTGCTTTAACCAAATTAATTCCGATATGTCCGGTGGCGCCTGTGACAGCAATCCTCATATAATTGTGTTTGTTGCCAAAGATATTAAAGTATATGAAACAGGAAGTTAAAAATGAGATTTTGAAAGAATAAAAATATGGTATAAATAATACTAAGAAACTGTTTTCTTTAGCATTATTCTAAAAGTGGTACCTTTACCTATTGCTGATGATTTCACAAAAAGTTTCCCTTTATGATAATCACAGATAATTCGTTTTGAAAGTGACAATCCCAGACCCCAACCACGTTTTTTACTTGTATAACCAGGGTTAAAGATTGCCTTCATTTCTGTTGTAGAAATACCTTTGCCTGTATCAGAAATATCAATAACTAGATACTTGCTTTCATTAAACAAATCAATTGAAATAGTTCCATTTCCTGTCATTGCATCGATTGCATTTTTACACAAATTCTCAATCACCCAGCTAAAAAGGGCACCGTTAACAGGTATGTTTAGTTCTTCATGTTGGTCATAATTCTGCCGATAAACAACTTTC
This sequence comes from uncultured Bacteroidota bacterium, assembly GCA_937901015.1. Taxonomy (GTDB): domain Bacteria; phylum Bacteroidota; class Bacteroidia; order Bacteroidales; family F082. Next base: position 12,187 of record CALCGQ010000237.1, read on the forward strand.
TTGGATGTCCTTGGAATCAGGTAAGTAATACTATCATTTAATATTTTGATAATATCACTTTCTTCAAGTAATGGTGCTGATCCAATCTTAGAAAACCTTTCGGTAATCATATCCAAACGCTGTACATCTTTTTCAATTTCAACTGTGGCCTGTTTAATATTAGTCTCATCAATCTTTATTAGCTCAAGCCATGCCATTATCGAAGAAAGAGGAGTTCCTATTTGATGGGCCGTTTCCCTTGCCATACCAGCCCATACTCTGTTTTGTTCAGATTTTCGGGCAAAGCTAAAAAGCAAATATGCAATGGCTGCAAAAACAGCGATTATAAGTATTTGAGTTAATGGAAAATACTTAATAATAGTAAGCAATTCCGAATCTTGATAAAAAATATATGATGCACCATGTTCACCAAGGTTAACCATAATAGGGGCATTCTCATCAGCCATTTCATCAAGTTTTTCTCGAACGTAGGCAGAATCTTCCATTTTTATATCATTGAGATTGCCAAACATTATTACTTCAGATTTTGAACTATCAGTAATTATAACCGGCACACTCGAGGAGTTTAATGCCACTTCCGTCATAAAAGATGTAACATAGTTATTCAATACATCTCTTAATTCGGTGAAAAAGCGGGAATCTTTATAATACAAATAATGTTTTCTTTCCAGAAATTGAACAGCGATGGGGTCATAAACTGAAAAATCTGCTTTAGCATGACCTCGTAAAAAGTCTATGGTATCATACTTTGATTCAAGGTTTTTAGTATATAGGATTTCTCCTTTACTATCAGTTAATATAACCGGAACTGTATTATTATTCCTAATTACTTCAAGAAAGAAAGTGTATTCTGATCTTTTTTCATCAAGTAGCTCTTTATAGACGTCTGCTAGCAATTCAACACGCTGGTGCTCCTGTTCTTGAAGCTGTCCAAATAAGAGTTCAGTGTATTTAACAAGACTTGCTTTACGCTGAACCGCATCAGCCCATAATCGAACATTTTTCCGTTCCTCAGCAGCAAATTTCCTTACAATCAAGCTTGTGTAAAACAGTGACAATCCTATTATCAATAGTCCAAGTACAGATAATACAATTTTCCAAATTCTTTTCCTTTGATAAATATCCATTGAGTATGTAAAGTAGTGATATCGCTAAACAAATGTATAACTAATTATCAATTACAATATTGCACGGAATATAAAAAATGGATCCTAAAGATAATCACGATAATATGATGCGTTTTGTTGACAAGATC
>CALCGQ010000238.1 GCA_937901015.1 uncultured Bacteroidota bacterium
ATACTATCACGAGCAGTAAGATTAAGTTCAAGTTCCCTCAAAGATGCAACAGATCCAGCAAGTCGAATTTGTTCATTTTGATAATACAGGTCAAGATCTTCTTTTTGGCCTGCAATTGCCTTACTCTGTTCGTAGTAGTTGATGATATTGTTCTTCATGTTGAACTTAAGGAGACGATCCTCTGCGGCCTGAAGTTTTTGATCAGCAGAATCTACTTGTGCCTCAAAATACTTAACAACAAGGTTGGTTTCGTTGGCACGTAAGAACTTGTAGTTTTTCATAAATACCTTTGATAGTATTTTTAGTGTTTGCTGACAAATTCCGGGATCATCTGAAGTGTAAATAAGGCGAACAAGGTCACTATTATTTATACGATAAATTTGTATCTGTCCGATTGATCTTTCACTATAATGCCTGCTTTCTCCATAATGAACAAGTCCATATATATAATTTGTATCACTCGACGTGTAGTAATTGGTTAAGTTATTTAGTGTTTTCTTAAAATCATCTGCAGTAATCCCTGGTGGTATTATGGGATCTTTTGAATACAGTGCATTATTATCTGCATCTCTTACACTGATTGTGTGTGAATTTTTAATATCGGTGTACGCCTCAAGTCCAGAAGTTTGAGGGGTGAATTGTTCATTTGAAACACTTTTCACAGCATAATCATATGAATTACTTGAGTTTCCTATTGATGAACCATCTTGGATTAAAATCCTTTGTCCAGGTACAAGCGACCTATTATCAATGCCGTTTAATTCTCTTAGCTTACTTATGTTGACGCCATATCTTTTGGCAATTGTATAAAGAGTTTCTCCAGGTTTTACAATGTGAAACTTACCATCCGAATTAGATTTTCTTTTTATTATCAATACTTCACCAGGCGTTAAGTCTTCACTATCCAGACCATTAAGAGACATAATTTGTCCCCTAGATACTCCATATCTGCTGGCTAATAGGTTCAATGATTCGCCTTGTTGAACAGTGTGATAAACTATTCCGCCGTTTTCATCGTCATCCTCTATGGCTAACGCATCCTTTTCAACTCCTGAGTTGTTTACATCTTTCGTAGGGATAACCTGACCTTCTCTTATCTTTTCTTGAACTGCTCTATTTTTCTTCTTATTTATTTCCTTTTCAAGCGACCTTATTTCCTTTTCAAGATTGTTAATCTGTTCTTCTTTTTCTCGCTCAAGGCCTGATTTGTTATTCTTAACTACTAAATCCTTTACTCTTTTAGGGAATGAAGCCATCAGTTTTCTATAATTAGCTTCGGAAATATATTGTGGGTTATGTTCGTCAAGTGATAGGTCTTGAGTAAGAAGTTGTAGTGATGTTTCAACAAGTGTTTGTCTGGACTTAAGCAGGTTGATCATGTTATCAAACTGAGCTCCTGTGGTAAAATAATCATTTGACCGTTGAGAAGTTGACTCAATGGAATAACCAGTAGCGATACCAGTATAAATAATTGCCTCTGATTGGTAAACCTTTTCTTGTCCTCGAGTGAAATAGTACGTTACCCCACCAAAAATAATTGGTATCGCCACAAGAAGCAGTAGGTTCCGTTTAAAAAGTTTTATTATCTGAATTATATCCATAAAATTACTTATACTATCTTAACACCGTAATTAAATTAAATCTCATTCCTGTTAATACTTCAAGAGTTTGATAGTTTTTATCAAACATTGCAATGGCTTGATGTAATTCAATTGATGCACTTGTTTGAATTTCCTTCAAACGAGCATATTCCGCAGTTGATATCTCGCCATTAAGAAATTCATTTTGAGCCATTTGCATCTGATTCATTGTAAATGCTTGTAGGTCATTGTAAATCCGCATCTCACTTTGTGCACTCTTAAGTTCATTATAAACTATAATTACTCTTTCCTGTAGATATCTTTTATTTATCTCACTTTGTGTAAGTGAAATTTCAATCCATTTCTTTTGCTTATTAATCCTATTTCTTCTATCCAACATTGGTCCAATGGGCATTCTTACATAGAACATAGCAGCAAAAGCTGATCTCCATGAGGTAAGGTTAGAATAATTTGAGTAATAACTATCGTTTTGCGGAGCTGATCTACTCCAGTCATCATAACCCCATCTACCACCAATAGCATCCAGATTAAAAGTAAAAAAATCGAGCCATTCCCTGCCCGCTGAGATTTGCTCATAATAATAATAGTCTGCTTTCAACATCTCATACCTTACGGAAGGTGAATTATAAGCAGCAGAATCTATTAATACCCTTAGTGGTGGAAGTCTATTGGTAATATCATCTGTCAATGGGTTGAATACCTCATAATTATCGTCATTTGAGAATTGACCATAAAATGATAGAGTAGTAAAAGTTAATAATACTACTGAAATACTTTTTGTTAACCAACCCGGCATATATCAGATTTTTTTTAAATCCTAGTGTTTAATAGTAATTGAAGTCTGCAATCTACTAAAATAAGGCAGTTCAACAAATACTCACTTTTTTAGTTATTAATATTTTTTTAACAATTTATTCACACGTTTTCTTTTTGCAACAAAGCTGGTATGGTTCTGAGAATAAGCTTTATATCTCCCCAGAAAGAATAGCTTTCTGCATATTTATTGTCAAGAGCTTTACGTTCTTCTTCTGACATCACACCTCCTTTACCCCTAAGTTCTACTTGCCAAAGCCCAGTAATTCCTGCAGGTCCCATGAATCTAGCACTCCAATCATCAGAAGTTAGTTGTTCTGCCTCATATAACGGAAGTGGTCTGTTTCCAACAATCGACATATTTCCTTTGAGCACATTGATAAGTTGGGGAAGTTCGTCAATACTTGTGTTTCTTATGAAATTACCCACTCTCGTAACTCTGGGGTCATCCTTAATCTTTACAAATGTTGATACCTCTTGTTTTTTCTTTTGTTCAATATACCAATCTTCACATATTTTAAGACCTTTTATGTATAGAATTGGTGAGCAATGTTCTCCTTCTGGTAGTTTAGCGCATTCCGGACAATCAGTATTTAGTTCATCACTTTCAGGTTCAGTTTGCTCAGCTTGAGCATACTGATTTAAATGTTTTAGGTCAGATAATTTTTTATCCGCATCCATTGACATTGATCTAAATTTTAGAAAGCCAAAAATCTTATATCCTGTACCGACTCTTTTTGATTTGTAAATTACCTTTCCTTTAGACTCAAGGCGTATGGCTATGGCAACAATCAATAGAATAGGAGATAAAAACAATAACGCAGTGGATGATACAATTATATCAAAAGCTCTTTTGAGAAAGGGTATTTTGTACTCCTTAAAAGCAGAGTCAGGTTTCTTTTTATCTTTGATAGTATCGTAATAATTAATCAGATATTGAGCACGAACACTAATATCTTTTAAATCGAATGGAAATAAATAAATATCATCTATAATTGCCCTGGCTTTAAATGCTTGCTGAGTAATTTCTTTATCTTTCTCGAAGATAAAAAGAATAAATGGTGTTTTATCAAGATCCGTCAACCCTCTTATCATCTTACCAACACCAATTCCATTCATCCCTTGCAAGCGTGCTTCACAGACTATAAAATCTGGCTTTTTGCCATCCTTCAGATATGACAAGGCTTTAAGCCCATTTGGGGAATTAATCAGGTTAAACTCTTCTTTAAGCTCTTCAAATGCTTTTATAGCATCTGGATTATTTCCAATGTATAATAGGTCTAACATTTAAATCAATGTTAATTAATGACTATACTATGCTCCCCTTCTGACAATTAAATTTTCAATTCTAATAGCTAATTCTTCAGGGTTAAAGGGTTTAACTAAATAGTCATCAGCTCCAAGCTTCAAGCACTTAACTCGCTCAGTACTGCTCTCAATTCCCGACAACATTATGGTTGGAATATTTTTGAAAAAGCCACTGGCTCTTACATTTTTAAGAAAATCGTAACCATCAAGGTTTGGCATTTGAATGTCAGCAACAATAAGATCAGGCATATTTCCCTCTTCAAGATATTTTAATCCTTCTTGTCCGTCATTTCTAGTAACAACAGTATATGTTTTACTCAAGAAGTTCTCAAGTAACATCCTTATGCTCATCTCATCATCAATAACCAGTATTGTTTTTTTCATGCGATAGATTGTTTATACGTAACTATTTAATAATCCCAATCATTACAAAAGTATGAAATATATTACATACTTTGGACCTAGTTATCAAAGTTATTTACATACTTGAGTTAATAACCTAAGGAACTATGGGTTATAATTTGCATTGAAAAGTATGCTTCATATGCAATTTTTATAAAATGACTATTTTAGTTCAGATACACTAAATGTCCAAACATAATTTCCTGGAGGATTCTCTGCAATTTCTTTAGGGACTTGTATGACAAATCCGTCATCTTTATACTTCCACTTAAGTTTCTTTTTTGCCCCTAGAAGATGAATTGTTGCATTTTTAGTTGGTTTATGTGACATGATTTCAATTTCTGATGGTATTACCTGTTCCTTTTCTTCACAAAGGTAGAGAAAGTAAGTATTTCCAGAGTCGTTTTGAGTCATACATATATTGTCCTCTTTGAATGGTTCAAGAACCCTTGTTGAGTATATTGCTTCATTATTTATTTGCATCCAATCACCTATTTCCTCCAATAATTTGTAAGCGCCAGGTTGCCAGTCGCCCTGAGGTGTTGGTGCAATATTGAGTAGTAAATTACCACCTTTAGCTACTATGTCGACCAGTAATTGGACACCTTCTTTACCAGTCATATAACTGGCATTCTTGGTGTGTGACCACCCTCCTCCTGAGATTATACATGATTCCCATGGGTAGGGTAGGGCTTCTTTAGGGACTCGGTTTTCAGGTGTTAAGTAATTCTGGTTTTTCCCATAAACAGCACGATCAACAACTAATAAACCGGGCTGCTTTTCTCTAGCCTTTATAACAAGAGAATCCATTTTAATGTCCTGATTTACTATACGGTGCTTTAGATATCCATTATTATTGTTTTTAAGCTGTGATTCATACCATGTTACAATTTTTTCTTTTGGTTCATGAGCTACCCATCCTCCATCAAGCCATAGGATATCAACTTTTCCATAATCAGTAAGTAATTCCATGATTTGGTTATGGGTGAACTCAATGTAACTATTCCATTTTTCAGGATTATTTTCGGGTTCATAATTTACATTCCTATCTCTGGGTGGATAGTAAGGATCCCAATAGAATGGGGAATGCCAGTCGGGTTTCGAAAAATAAGCTCCGGTCCACATACCTTTATTACGAAAAGAGTTAAAAATTTCAAGAGTAACATTACTCTTTGAATTTGTTGAAAAAGGGCATCCAGGGTCTGTTATTTTGTAATCAGTATATTTAGAATCAAACATGCAGAATCCATCGTGGTGCTTTGTTGTGAAAATCACATATTTCATACCTGCATTTTTTGCGGCTAATGCCCATTTTTTAGGATTGAAATTTTCAGGATTGAAAGTTGTTTTTAATTCCTCATATTCTTTAACATATTTATTATAGTTCTCAGGATTAGATCCAGCCTTACGTTCACACCAGCCATACTCTTCAGGACAAATTGACCATGATTCAACTATTCCCCATTGACTGTAAGCACCCCAATGCATTAGTAGTCCAAATTTCAAATCCTTCCATTGGTTTAGTTTTTCTAAAACTAGGGGGTCGGTTTCAGGAACATATTTCTCGTCTTCGTAAATTGCCTGTGAAATGACTGGGAGTTGCAATATCAGAAGGAATAGAATTACTATTTGCTTTTTCATTACTTATGGTTTAGATAATATTCACAAATATAAACAGTAATTGAAAAAGACAAATATTAATATTTTGCAGATGATTTTATACTTTCTAATATCTCAATTGAATCACTAATGCATTTTTGGCATACTTTTCTACCAAGGTTATTATTTGTGAAATACTCTTGTCCTGCGTTTGTTTTTAAATCACAATTAAGTAGTTCACTGCAGTTTGTACTACTATTACGCTTAAGAAATTCATTATTAAATTTTTGAATCATAGCTGGTGTTTGCTCACCACGGATCACATCATCATGAATATCTCTACTATTAATTATTCCAATAACCATAAATGAACCGGTTACTGCCCCACAAGTTTGTTGAAGTCTTCCCATACCTCCACCAAATCCTGATGCAATTTGAAGGGCAGAAGTTGAGTTCAGGTTTAATTCTTCTGCATAAGCAGTTAAAACAGATTGTGCGCAATTCAATCCAGTCCGAAAGGCTTCGGCGGCTGTCAGTTTTCGGTTGTCAATACTCATTTTGTATTATTGAAAGAAGTAAAACATTAAAGAGTTAAAGATAATAAAATGAATAATACTTGTGGTGAAATAATATTTGTATTCACAAATTTTAATATCTAGCCTTATATTATAGCAATTAACGTTTTATAATTTTGTGTCTGGAAATATTGCCATATTCGTCCTTCAATTCCAGTATATACATCCCATCTATTTCTGGAAGATTTATCATAATTTCATTTTTAGATTCAAACCTATTGAATATTATTTTGCCATAAATATCAAACAGTGTAATTTCATTATTAGCAACAAAATATGGCAGCTTTACTTTTATAAGGTCGTTAGTTGGATTAGGGTATATTATCGGCTTATAATGTATTATTTCGTTATTGCTGGATGTTTCTATTATTGGATAATTATAAAAGCAGATTAATTCCAAATTTTTAGAATTGGTTATGAAATTTCCTACACCCGAGTCCTGTGCTAAGTATGAGATGGTTGAATATTGGCCTGGGTGTTCAGATAATGAGAACACTATTTTTTCATTAGATATCTGTATATTAGTAATTTCTGACAATGTGTTGCTTGAAAGATAGAAATCTTCAGCAATATTTGTAATTGATAATTCTTCGGAATCAGTACCTACGATCAATGTGAGATCATTAACAAGGTTAGCGTAAGTAATCATTGGTGCATCTACTTCATTGTTTGTGTTAATATTATATAAGTCTCTTGTTACTAAAGGAAATATCCGATTAGCGAAAATCTCATAACCATCCAGAAATGGAAAATGACAATGATCCTGAAAATGGGCTAGAGCAGCAGTACTCATAATTGAAATATTGTTATTATCAGCAGCTAACTGTCTCTGTGCTTCTTTAATATTATGAAGGAAGCCTCCGCATCCATTTTTAGTTTGAAAGATGTAAATTTCTTCAATATTTGGGTAGTCTCTATACCAATCTTCCGTTAGGTTGTTGAATAGGTTTTTATACTCCTCTAATGCGGTATTGGAATAATTTTCACCATCCCATTCTCCCTGAGACCAGAGTACAGCTCTAACGAAATCCTTTAATCCACTTTTGTTTAGTCTGTAGTATAATCTACTATAATTTGATGTTAGAGTGGTTTGATAATCTTCTGGACATTGATAGAAATTTATGTCCTTGCCTCCATGTGCACCATTAAATATTGCTATTGGAATGTTAATAGAATCAATTAACATTTTTGCTAGTTTCAGGCCCCATTGACCTGTATTTCCTCGACTTGTTCTATAACCATCACCTTGTCCAACATACCAATTATTGTCTTCAGGCAAGCTATCCTTAAAATGTGTTCCACTGGCATAAACCCTAATAAAATCATCTCGATAGTTGTTTGCACTACCTTGTACCATTGGAGCTTCGGCATTGGATTGTCCTTGAATAATATATGTATCGCCAGCAACTATATTATTTATGGTTTTAACCAAAGTTCTTTCTTCACCTAGTATCCCAAAGATATGAAATGAATAATTTGCTAACTCTGCTGGAATATTGAATTCAAAATCGAAATCAGCGATATTTAAACTGTAATCTAATGCTTGTATTTTATTCTCATAGATAGGCTCATTTCTATGTACCTCAATAAGAAGAGAATCATAAGATATAATTGAATTTTCAGCAAAACCAACTATCTGTACTTTTCCTGTGTTGCTTATTTTATTTCTGCCAACAAGTTGGTTATCAATAGGTATTTGAGTAAATAGTATTTGTGAATTTACGTTAGAATTAAGTAATATGATTAATAAAGTGATCAGGTATTTTGAGAATCTAGAATTAATTTCCATTTTCATCTATGGTTTTTTATGCTAACAAATGTCAACAATATATACTAAAGGCTTTTTAATATAAAGCTACTAGGTTACTACGATAAGACAAATTAAACCTTATTTACCCTTACTGATGTTTGACCTTTGTTACTTTATGTTATCAATCATGATAGATTATAAATTAAAGAGGGGAGTTGATTTCTCAACCCCCCTCTTTAATTTAGTTTGTTTTAACTGACTGAAATATAGTTAGATATTATGTTTCTTGTCCTAATCTCGTATTATAATTTATATCATGATGTCCATCTAAAAATTATACTATCATGTAGTTAATCGTCTTTTTTCTTCCATAAACGGTTAACATTATTAGTATTACCTGCCATTAAGCTTGAAATAATTTTTGTTTGAGGAAATTGATCAAGTATAATCTTGATAAATACTGTTATTGGTATTGACATTATTAGTCCGGGAACTCCCCATATATAACCCCATAGCATTAACATAATAATTACAGTTATTACATTGATTGAGAAGGTTTTACCCATGAAAACAGGTTCTAATATCCCTCCCATGAGAACTTGTACTGCTGTAATAGTAATTATGAAAAATAGTAGTGTTCCTGTTGGCTCTATTTCTACAAAAGCAAATGCTGATAACAATACCACCGAAATTACGGACCCAACCATTTGAACAAAATTGATAATAAAAGCAAAAAGTCCCCAAAAAATTGGAAAGCTTATACCAAAAAATATGCATGCTAAACTAAAACCGATACCAGTAAACAGGCTAATTAAGAATTTTACCCAAACGAACTTTATTATATCTTTTTCAATTTTCATAAAAGTCCGCACTGATGAATACTTTAGTTTGAAGAGTGTTGCATTTAGCAACTTTTGGAAGTTTATTGATTCTGAAAGAAACAGGATAACAAAGAATACTGTCATAAGTGTCATCGTTAAAGTGTCACCAACAAAATCCAGGGTCGTGCCAAAGTTTTCGAAAATATTATTGTTCTGAAAATAATGGATAATTACATTATCACCTTTTAATCGCTCAATGCCAAAAAAACTTTCTATTGATTCAATTAAATTTAGTAGCTTTATTTCAGCTTTTTCAAAGAAAGAACTATCAGCCGATATTATCTCGTTGGTTGAAAGTTGGATTAGTTTGCCACCAAATGTTAGGATACCGATAATGATTATAATTATCGCAGATATGCTCAAAGGTTTTGGCATTTTCTTTTTGGTTAGCCACCTCATTAAGGGTAAGAATAATAAGGCAATGAACATTGAAGAAATAAGTGGGATAAAAATAAATGATAATATTTTCAGTAGATAAAATACTAATGGGATTATTATTATCAGTAGTAGAGTGTTTGTAGTTCTTAATTCTTTCATTTTGATTCTAAGTAGAATATTGTTTAGTAGTAATCAGTTTTAGTTTTTTGCAAAATTAATTTTTTAATGATTAGCTAATAGTATAAATGTACTTCGAAAAAGTTAATTATTCATTTGTTAACTAATGGTAGATAGGAGTCGATGAACTAATAAAACCATTTACTAATCTAATTATCCAATTTTGAAAGTGATTAAAAATAATTGGTTTTAGATGACATATGATGAATGTTAACGATTATTATATCGTTAGTTTAATGTGCTATATACATTATTACATTCAGTTATTTAAGCCCATTTTATAAGTTTCCAATGCTCTATTTCTAGCATATTTATGTTCGATAATTGGATCAGGATAAGCGTCTGTTCCTAGTTCTGGAATCCATCTTTTGATGTAGATTTCATTTTTATCAAATTTCTTCAATTGTTCTATTGGGTTAAATATTCTGAAATATGGGGCGGCATCACAGCCAGTTCCAGCCGCCCATTGCCAATTACCATTGTTGGAGGATAATTCAAAGTCCAATAACTTTTTAGCGAAATAGGCTTCGCCAAAACGCCAATCAATTAGTAAGTGTTTACATAAAAAACCTGCCGTAACCATTCTTACACGATTATGCATGTATCCGGTTTTGTTTAATTGTCGCATTCCAGCATCAACTAGGGGGTAGCCTGTTTTACCTTGACACCATTTTTCAAAATCAACTTCATTATTTAGCCATCTTATACCATCGTATTTGGACTTAAAATTTTGGGTAACTACATTGGGAAAGTGAAAAAGTATCTGCATGAAAAACTCCCGCCAAATTAATTCACTCATAAACACTTGGTCGCTAGGTTTAAGCACTGATATTATCATTCGAATACTCACTGTTCCAAAACGTAAATGTGGACTTAGATAACTTGTAGAGTCTAGGTCGGGAAAATCCCTGTTTTCAGAGTAACTATGAATTTGAGATAAATTATATTCTTTCACATTTATGGAAGATTTCTTGAAACCCAACTCATCTAAACTTGGAAAAGGTATTATTTTTTGAATTAAATTTTGATATCCATGGGTGACAGTAGGAAGGATGGATTTATAGATTTTTAACCATTTATTTTTATATGGAGTAAATACGGTGTATGGTGTACCGTTTTCTTTTAATACTTCATTTTCTTCATGAATCACCTGATCTTTAAAAGATAAGAACTCGACACCATTAGCGAGCAAAAGTTTCTCGATTTCTGCATCGCGCATCCTTGCATATGGTTCATAATCTTTATTTACATAAACACATTCTATGGAATAGGATCGAATAAGCTCTTTCCAAACATTAACAGTATTTCCTTTTATACATAGAATGGAAGAGTTATTTGATTTAATCGATTGGTTGATAGTGTATAGATTATCATAAATATAATTGATCCGAGGATCATCAGGTGGCAATCCGTTTACAATTTGTTCATCAAAAATAAAAAGGGGTAATACTTTTTTACTTCTTAAAAGGGCTTCGTTTAATGCAGTATTATCCTCAATTCGTAAGTCTCTTCTAAACCAAAAAATAGAAATTTTATCCATAGAATAATTATGAGATTCGCTGGTAAGCGATGTTGTAATGATTTGACTTTAATTAGGGTCCTTTAGACTTTAAATTCTTTAGTTTAGAATAAAGATCTAAAATTATCAGTTGAATTAAGATACTGCAGATACTTAATTAAATAAAACCCTATGTCTATTTTTTAG
>CALCGQ010000239.1 GCA_937901015.1 uncultured Bacteroidota bacterium
CTCTGGCATCGCCAGGGCTGTGAACGTCTACTTTTAATCTTCTTATTAATTCTTTGTCACGGATATTCTGCCTCCAAACCTGGGCATAACCAATAAAGAATCTTTGATCTGCTGTAAAGCCCTCTATGGGTTCAGGAGTATTCCCATTATATGCTTTTTGAAGTGCATTGTATGCAATGTTTAGTCCTCCTAAATCGGCAATATTTTCGCCAAGTGTTAAGTTGCCATCAACGTTTAAAGTATCAAGTATTGCGTAATTGTTGTACTGGTCAATAAGTTTTGCAGTTTTAGCTTCGAAAAGTTTAGCATCTTCTTCAGTCCACCAATCATTGAGGTTTCCGTCTTTGTCATATTTCCTACCTTGATCATCAAATCCATGAGTCATCTCATGACCTATTACAACACCAATTGCACCATAATTAACTGCATCATCAGCATGCATATTAAAAAATGGAGGTTGTAAGATACCAGCAGGGAATACAATTTCGTTCATGCTTGGATTGTAGTATGCATTTACTGTTTGAGGTGTCATTCCCCATTCCTTTTTATCAACCGGTTTACCTATCTTTCTGATATTATCATTATACTCAAATACCCTTGAGTTTCTGATATTCTGAACATAACTATCGGGTACTATCTCAAGTGATGTATAATCTTTCCATTGATCAGGATAACCTATCTTAACACTAATCCTATTAAGTTTTTCCAATGCTTTCACTTTGGTAATATCACTCATCCAATCTAGTTTTTCGATTCTGTCAGCGAATGCAATACGAAGGTTTTCTACAAGGGCTAGCATACGTTCTTTTGCTTCTGGTGGGAAAAATTTCTCTACGTAAAGTTGTCCCAATGCTTCTCCCAATCTGCTTGAAGTATTATTAATTACTCTTTTCCATCTTGGTTGTAATTCAGGTGTTCCGGAAAGAACTTTTCCATAAAATTCGAAATTTTGTTGAACAAAATTATCACTTAAGTAATTCGCATAGTTGTCGAGTAGATTCCATGTAAGGTATGCTTTCCAGTCATCCACATCAGTGTTTTGCATTAATGGGCTAATTCCAGCAAAGAAGTCTGGTTGTGATACATTTAGAGTTTCAATATTTACTCCCGTATTTTTGAAGTAGTTATTCCAATCAAATTCCGGAGATAACTCAGATAATTCAGCAACACTCATTTTATTGAAGTTTGCATTAGGGTCGCGTCTTTCCAATCTTGATTTTGAAACCTTAGCAAGGCTAGTTTCAATATTCATCACAGAATTTGCTTTTTCAATTGCTTGATTACTATCCTCACCCGCTAGCTCAAACATACGAGTTAGATGAACTAAGTAATCAGCTCTTAGCTTTTTACTTGCATCATCATCGTTAATATAATAATCAACATCAGGTAGTCCAATACCACCCTGGTATACATATGCAATGTTCATTGAGCTATTTTCCTGATCTGCTTCAGCAAATAGATAAAACAATGGATTAACTCCTGTTTTATGCATCGATGCGATGTAGTTTTGAATATCAGCTTTAGTTGCTAGGTTTGTAATATCACTCAAATCTGATGATATTGGAGAAATTCCGGCTTTCTCAATTGCAACAGTATCCATACCACTATTATAAAGATCTCTAATCTTTTGGCCAGCTGACCCTTCTGGTATATTCTCTTTTGTGGAAACTTCCTCTATTAATGATTGTAATTGTTTTTGATTGTTCTCAAATAGCTCTGTAAAAGCACCAAATTGGCTGTATTCATCAGGTATCTCATTTTCCGACATCCAACTACCATTCACATATTTAAAGAAATTATCGCCAGGTGATATATCTTTATCCATATTATCAATCAATACGGCTGGAGTTTTTTCCATAGTGTCATTTTTTTTATCATTAGAGCATCCTGAAAAGAATGATATCAGAAGCAATGATATTGTTATTAATCCAAGTTTTTTCATATTCTTATTAAATTTCAATACTATTCAACTATCTACTCTTATTTGGCTTGATACCAAATAATTGGGCGCAAAGGTAAAAATTGCTGATTAATATTGATATATTAACACATGTAAATTATTTTATCTTTACGGTTTTTATTATATATGTCTATATTAGGAATTTACAGGATCTTATTCGTATTTATGCTTATATTATTGAATGTGGCTTGTTCACAAGCTCAGGATAATAATGAATGGAAGCTTGTAAAGGAAAATAATGGAATAGAGGCTTTTGTTAAGGATCAGAAGGATTCAAAGATTAAAATAGTAAAGGTTGAAGCACGGGTAGAATCAAGTTTGTCTCTACTCATTACTATAATTAAAGATGCTGATTGTCATAATCAATGGGTGTTTTTGAATGAGCATGCAGAGATTGTAGATTCGGTTAGTTGTTCCGAATGGAAGTATTATGGTTATTCAGAGCTACCTTGGCCTGTGTCCGATAGGGATTTTGTAACAAATGTAACAATGACCCAGGATAGTATGGATTATTCAGTAAAAATTGTTTCATATTCTATTGCGGATTATTTACCTGAGAAAGAAGGCTATGTCAGAGTGCCAGTAATCTTCAGCTGTTGGACATTAAATCCACTGGGTAATGGTGAAGTTCATCTGACATTTGAACTATCAACAGATATAGGTGGTAAAATTCCCGCGTGGTTTGTTAATCTTGCAGTTACTAAAGGCCCCATCTCAACCATTGAAGGATTGATGGAACAAGTTGAAAAACGTAGATGTTATAAAAAACCGATTCCTGGAATTAAAGAATTTTAGTTCATCAAAACTCAATTTCCAAATTCAATTGATCTTTTAGTTTAATAATTCCTGGATACTTGCCTGATAGCTCATCAAATTTCTCACGGTCTGTGTATGACCTTTTTTGCTCAGTTTTGCTCGGTACTACTGATTTCAAGGTAATTTGATTATTATTAAGTTCCCTCTTTAAAAACTCAAGTAAAGCGGTTACCGACAATAAATCTTTTGAAATAATTGGTGAGTCTGCTTTATACTCGATTACATAATTATCCTTTAGTAATGGATCATATTTCGCTATAGCATTTGCAAAGCTGGGAGATTTTTCTTGATATGAAACAACAAAACTTCTCCATATTTCAGATAACTTATCTTGGCTAAATTCATTTATTATAACTTCCTCAGCTTCATCTGATTTATCACCATTACTATTCTTCAGAGCCTCAAGACTTTGCTTAATTGAAATATTTTTAATGATTCTACCTTTCCCAGCATCTTTAGAAATAGCTTTGCTTTTAACAATTGGTTTCTCAGCTTTTGGTGAGGGTTTAATATCTGATTCTGGAGTAATCTTAGTTTCAGGAATACTCTTAGGTTCACTTATGTTTTCCTTTTCTATTGGTTTAGGATACTCCTTAGGTTTTTCACTGGGGACAGGTTTTTCCTTTTGGACAGTTGGTTGATTTTCAACTTTCTTTTCCACAGGCTTTCTAATGAAGTTACTTTCCTTTGAGAAACCTCCTTCATTGGTTATGGCACTTAAATCCAATAGTGCTATTTCAATGTGAAGCTGTTTATTACTACTTCCCTTATAACTAAGGTCGTATTTATTGCATATTTGTAAAGCTTTAAGCAAAAAATCAACGGAACACATGTTAGCCTGATGTACATATTTTTCCTTTAATGATCCACTAGCATGCATCAATTGAATAGTGGAAGGGTTTTTAAGGACTAATAATGACCTTAGGTGTTCCGCCAAACCAACGATAAAATGCTGGC
>CALCGQ010000240.1 GCA_937901015.1 uncultured Bacteroidota bacterium
ATAGCTTTCAATGGAGGAGTTTATGGTTTTTTCATCAACCCCAAAAAAGTCACCAGTTGCAATTGCAGCCATTATATTGGGAAAGTTATAATTGCCATATAATTGACTTTTACATTCATAAACTCGTTGATTAGTTCCCCATCTAATATTCAAAAGAGGAACAGATTTTACTATTTCTCCCTCAATATCAGCATTATTTTTTCCATAAGTTGTATTATAAATTCCTTCAGATAACTTTACCAATAGACTATCATCAGCATTAAGAATCAAATGGCCGTGAGTTTCCCTAATGTGGTTATACAATTCATTCTTTGCTGTTATTACACCTTCAAAGGAACCAAATCCATCAAGGTGGGCTTTCCCTATATTGGTTATTAGTCCAACATCAGGTAAGGCCAAAGAACAAAGGAAATCAATTTCACCAATATGATTTGCCCCCATCTCAACTACTGCAATTTTTGTTGTGTCTTTAATCTTTAACAAGGTCAAAGGAACCCCAATATGATTATTAAAATTTCCTTCTGTGGAGATAATATCAGTATGTGACTTAAGTACGGTTGAAATAAGTTCTTTCGTTGTTGTTTTACCATTTGAACCTGTAATGGCCATTACTTTAACCTTACATTTTGTGCGATGGTATCTGGACAAATCTTGCAGAGCAGCAAGAACGTTATCCACCAAAAAGTATCCTTTACCATTATGATAGTTTATATCATCTATGATACAAATACTGGCTCCACTTTCCAATGCATCTGCTGCAAACTTATTTCCATTGAAGTTTTCACCTGACAAAGCGAAAAAAAGCTCGTCTTTAACTACCTTTCTTGAATCAGTTGATACTCCTTTCGAAGCAATAAAATGATTGTATAATTCCTTAATTTTTTCCATAAAAAAACCCCGCTCTGAAATGAACGGGGTAAAGTTAATTCTTTTTAGTATGTTCTAAAAACCTCTTCCTGGAATTGGGCTACCTACTCTAATCATAGCGCATCTAAATCCAATTGTTGAGGCTGATTCATCTTCATTTAAAAATCTTCGTGTACCAGGGCTTAGATAATAAACCCCATCATCCCATGATCCACCTTTAACTACTCTGGCTTTATCACTAATAAGTGTTGTAACACCGTAGTCATACATCTGATCTGATCCAGCATCAGCTTCATCTTCACCATCTAACCAACTTGCTCTGATTGTTGATTGATAATCTCCATCACGATAGTTAACATTATTAGCTTTACGGTAGTTTTTACGTGAAGCAGCTTCTTCGGCGGTTATATCAACTTGTGTAATACGTCCGAGGCTATCTTTTTCAGCGATACTTCCGTCCATATCTTTTTCTTTATTTTTAAAGACATTACCACGATAAGGGTTAAAATCACTTACAAACTCAGGTGTCATTGGACGATAAACATCTAATACCCATTCGCTAACATTACCAGCCATATTATACAAGCCGTAATCATTTGGCCAATATGAGCCAACTGGAGCTGGAATACTTGCACCATCATTTAAATTACCAGCAACTCCCATGTAATCACCAGTACCTCTTTTGAAGTTAGCAACAAAACTTCCATAATATTTAGTTTCGTCAGTTCTAACACCATCACCATTCCAAGGATATGTTCTTCTTTCAACAACTCTATTATATAGAGTATTACCAACAAGACCTAAGGCTGCATATTCCCACTCAGCTTCGGTAGGAAGTCTGTAGTTAGGAAGTAATATACCATCTTCAAAACGTACATTCCGAACACCTGTTCCATTTGGATCAAGATCTTCTTTACCTTCTTTCACAAGTCCTTCATATTGCCCTGCAAGATAAGCATCGGTGTTAAAGTTATTTTCATCTTGCTGATCAGGATCAAAATCCAAAATACCAGCTTCAATCAATAAACCTTCGTTCACACGATCACTTCTCCAAGAAGCATAATCATTAGCCTGCACCCAGCTTACACCAACAACAGGATAATTTTGATATGATGGATGACGGAAGTAAGTTTGTACCAGTGGCTCATTATATGCTAATCTGTCTCTCCATACAAGAGTATCAGGAAGTGCATTTTGAACAACCATTGGATAACTTTCTCCATAAACACGTGTTAGCCAGAAAATATATTCAAGGTAAGCAAGGTTACTTACTTCTGTTTGATCAATATAAAAACTGCTCACTGTAACTTTACGAGGAACATTGTCCCATTCATAGAATGGTGTCTCATTGGTTGATCCCATTGTAAAGGTACCACCTTCAACAAGTACCAGACCAGGACCTGTAACTTGTTCAGCTGATTGTGCTACTTCAAATCCGCCATTGTCAGGATTGTTATATTCCCAACCTGTAGTATTAGATCTCTCGTTGGTCTTACATGATGTTGCCATTAAAGCAACTGCTGCAAGTCCAGTAATTAATAAAGACCACTTTCTGTTTTTGAACATTTTTATCTAATATTTGGTTTTTATACTTTCTTATAACTAAAATGATGGTGATTTTATTGCCCTAATGTGTCGCCTGGATCTATCTTTATAAATACAGAAGTCCCAAGCAAATGATATTTCATGCGCTCCACCGGCTTTACTACCAACTTGGGAGACTGTAAAATCATAGCTATATCCAACACGTAAATTATTGTAAGTGATTCCTATTAAAGCAACTACAGCATCAGGATTTTGGAAATTATGTCTAAACCATCCACCTAAAACGAATGGATATTTAACCATGTATAATCCAGCACTTAATTGATGAAATTTTTCTTGCTGCATGTATAGTATATTCGGCTGAATCATTACATCACCTCCTCCGGCATTACCTAACCCACCACTTGTGGCGTTGATCATTGCACCGGCATTAA
The DNA here is from genome assembly GCA_937901015.1 of uncultured Bacteroidota bacterium. Taxonomy (GTDB): domain Bacteria; phylum Bacteroidota; class Bacteroidia; order Bacteroidales; family F082. The sequence continues at coordinate 2,847 of CALCGQ010000240.1, forward strand.
CAGTAATTTTCATTGGCAACTTACTATCACTATTATCGTAAAATGATAAAGTTGGTTGTGTTAAATGGTCCACTGCCAAGCCAACAAAAAACTTATCGGTATGACTCAATACAGCACCTGCAGCAAAATCAACTGCAGTAATATTATCTTTTGATGGAGGCGGTTCTCCAGATCCTGGATTTATATTACCAGTTGTTGGATCTATCTGACTAGCAAAAATAAATTTGTCCCAGTTTAACTTCTCCTGGTAATAAGCACCTTTAACTCCAAATCTTATATCAATGGCATTGGTAACTTTCAAATTGTAGGAATAAAAAGCTGCCACAGATGTTCTAACAAGTCCACCATCACCCTGAGCATCATTCATAACCAAAAACCCCAGTCCGCTGTTTATTCCAGGTAAACTTTGATCATAACTCATATTGTAAGTTACATAAGCGTTGGAAAGTGAGGGGTATTGATTTCTATAATTAAGTCCTAAACGTCCACATTCTGTGGAGCCTGCATAAGCCGGATTCAGGTACAATGGGTTAGCATAATACTGCGAGAATTCCGGGTCTTGCGCCTTCCCGACGCTCCAGGTCATTAGAAGAAGTACGAATATGACAAAACTATTTTTTGTTCTCATTGGCACAGCCTATTTGATTTTGGTTTTGAGGCCACAATTATACGATCTTTTTCTTGAATATATGGCTCACTTGTTAATTTTTTCATAAATACTACTCTTTATATAGAATACAAAATAAAATTAACCCACCTTCGTTATATCAATCAAGTAACAACACTTTAGTGTTATTATTATACTTGACCACAAAACTAACAATTATGTTGCATAATAAGCTACTTCTTATATTATCGTTTATAACACTCTCAATAATTGGCAATAGCACTCCTTATGAATTAAAGTCTACAATTAAATGGATAGGTATTGAGAAGGTTGGAGTTGATAACAACTATGTAGAAAGGGTCTCCTTTATTGGTGCCTATCATAACACTCCTGATGGTCTACCTGTTTATGTTGATAAGTTTCCCATTCACACATCAGAAGCAAAAATTAATGTTTCAATTGTAAACGAAATATACACAATTGCATCTGAAAAAGAAAATGAGAAGTTATTAAAGGAAGGCACTAAGCAAACATTTCTTGATATAAAAGCTAGAATTGTTACCTCGAGAAAAGAACCAATGGTTCAGGTTGAGTTTATTCCCATTAGATGGAATAACGAACTACAAAAATTTGAAAAATTAATTCAATTTGAAATTGAAATAAATGTTATTGACATAGTTGATAATTATAAAATTAGAAAACAATACGCAACATCAAGTGTATTAAAAGAAGGTAATTGGTTTAAAATCAAACTTGATAAAAATGGTATCTATAAAATTACTTACCAGGAATTATCAGATATGGGATTTGATGTTTCAACTCATCCTTCAAAAATTGCCGTTTATGGAAATGGTGGTGGTATTCTACCAGAAAAAAATGACGATTTTAGATATGATGATTTATACGAAAACCCAATTGAAGTAGTAGGTGGAAACGATGGTAGCTTCGATAATGGCGATTATATTCTCTTTTATGGAGAAGGACCAGTTACATGGACATACAGCCCTGTTAGCGATGCTTTTTTTCATCAAACAAATTATTATAAAGACCATAATTACTATTTCATAACCAGCGTAAATCATACTGCTAAAAGAGTTGAAAGTATCCAGCCTCCATCTGGCACAGCAGATGTTGAAATATCAGATTTCACTGATTATATTGTTCATGAAGTTGACGAAAGAAATATAGCTGGAATTGGAAGGACATGGTTTGGTGAAATTTACGATTACACAACCGAGTATGATTTCAATTACGATTTTCCAAATACAAAAAAGAATGTTGAAACTGGCTATTTCAGAGGTTATTTTGCATCAAAAGCTTATTCATCTAATGCATTTTACATCCATATAAATGGTAATCAGGAACAAATAGTTAACATCCAACCACTAAGCCCAACTAACAGATATGAATATGCCAAAGGTGAGGAAACTTCTTTTTCTTTTGCCCCAACAAGTGATCAGCTGATAGTTACAACAGAGTTTGCAAGAAACTCAAATACATCAATTGGATATCTGGATTATTTTGAAGTTAATGTTCAGCGTGATTTGAAATTCACAGGCGATCAAATGATTTTCCGTAAAATTACCAAAGAGGCAAATATTGCAGAATATAATGTTACAAACACAGGACAAGACATAGTAATATGGGATATATCCACTCCTGTTAACCCTTATAAAGTAGTAGTTCAAAATCAAGGAAATAGCTTAAAGTTTAAATCAGATGCTACTTCCTTCAGGGAATATATTGCTTTTAATGGCAACTCTTATTTATCTGCAGAATTTGTTGAAGAGATTACTAACCAGAATCTACATAGTTATAGAAATATAGACTACCTAATAATCTCATACCCTGATTTTTTGGATGAAGCAAACAGACTAGCAGATTTCCATAGGTCAAAATCAGATTTAAATGTTTTAGTAACAACTATAGATAAGGTATATAATGAATTTTCATCAGGTGGTCAGGACATCACAGCAATACGTGATTTTGCAAAGATGCTCTACGACGATAGTGATCCTGGAAAAGAACTCAAGTACATGCTCTTATTTGGTGATGCTTCTTATGATTACAAAGATATATTACTTGATAATTCAAACTATGTTCCATGTTGGGAATCAATAAGATCACTCGATATTGTATCATCAATTGCGACAGATGATTATTTTGGATTTCTTGATGATGGAGAAGGTGAAGAATATTCCTATGATCTGGTTGATATTGGAATTGGAAGGTTTGTTGTTGGTAATATAGAAGAAGCTAAGGCCGCAGTTAATAAATCAATTCACTATTCTGCAAATACGACAAAAACCATGGCTCCATGGAGGAATATGGTAACGTTTTTAGCAGATGATGGAGATGCAAATCGCCACCTGAAAGATGCAGAACGTTTATCAGAAATATTTGATACTACTTTCCAACAATACAATTTAAGCAAGATATATGTTGATGCTTATGAACAAATTTCAACACCAAGTGGACAAACGGCTCCAGCTGTAAATGCCGCAATCAACGAAAGAATTGAAAAAGGTACACTTATTTTCAACTATTCAGGTCATGGTGGTGAAATTGGTTTAGGCCATGAGCGCTACCTTCAAATACCTGATATACAGTCGTGGACTAACTATGATATGTTATCAGTATTTATTACTGCTACTTGTGAATTTACCAGATATGATGATCCAAACCGTGTTTCGGCAGGAGAACTAGTTTTCCTAAATGAAAAAGGTGGTGCAATATCCTTATTCACAACATCAAGAGCTACATTTGCAGGTTCTAACTTAGCATTAAACATGGCCATCTATAATGATAATATGTTTAAAAAGATAGATGGAGAATATCCAACTTTTGGAGATATAATCAGAAGATCTAAGTTACATGGAACACCCAATGACAAGAAGTTTGTATTAATTGGTGACCCTGCTTGTAAAATGGCCTATCCTGAATACAACGCTGAAACTGTTAAAATCAATTCTCATATTATAACTCCTGATGAACCTGACACAATTAAAGCATTACAGCTTGTGAGCGTGGAGGGGATGGTAACTGATGAAGCATTGGAAAAAATAGATGATTTTAATGGCGAGCTTTTTATTTCTGTTTATGACAAGAAATCAGAGATTATAACTCTAGGTGATGAAAACTCACCTTATACATTCTATGTTAGAAACAGTGTAATTTTCAATGGAAAGGCAAGCATTGTGAATGGTGATTTCCACTATGAGTTTATGGTCCCTAAGGATATTGCCTATAAATATGGAATTGGTAGAATCAGCTATTATCTTCGAGATACAATCACAGATGGTAACGGATATTATGAAAATTTAATTGTTGGAGGATTTGATGAAAACGCCGAAGAAGATACCGAAGGTCCACTGATCACACTTTACATGAATGATACCACATTTGTTTCAGGAGCTAAAACAAATCAAAATCCTAACTTATTAGCATTTGTAAGTGATGCAAGTGGAATAAACACAACTGGAAATGGTATTGGCCATGATATTGTCACCGTCATCGATGAAGATAAAGAGATGACATATGTTCTGAATGATTATTATGAAGCAAATGAGAATAGATATAATGAAGGTAATATAGTATACCCATTTAGTCAACTACCCGAAGGTGAGCATAGCTTAAGTCTGAAGGTTTGGGATGTTTATAATAATTCATCAATAGCAAACATCGATTTTATGGTAGTAGCTGCTGAAAATGTTATTGTTGAAAACCTTATGAACTATCCTAATCCATTTATGACCGAAACAAATTTTGTTTTCGATCATAATCAGTCGGGTAATACCGTTGAAGTGCAGTTGGAAATATTCAATCTTGCAGGTGGACTAGTTAAAAAAATCAACGAGACCATAGATGTTGAAGGTCATCGCTCAGAGCCAATTACATGGAATGGAAAAAAAGATAACGGGCAGGTAATCGACAGAGGATTTTATGTATATCGAGTTACTGTCAGAAATGAAGACGGTGGAATTGCTCGAGATGAATCTAAATTTATTTATATAAAGTAGTCATTATTGCGACCAACCTTAAGATTACTATTTTTGTCAACCTATTATGAAAAGACTATTACTAACCATATATATTATATTATTCCAAATTGGAATTTTCGCTCAAAATGTAGTTCCTGTAAAATTGGCACATCATGAATTGCAAACTCAGGTATTGAAAAATACTCAGGTTTCATACCTTTCATTCCAGGATGCTATTAATTTACCTGATTTTGGTGCATTCCCTGTTTACTATAAGGAGATAGAGCTACCTGCACCACTTTTTGAATGTGAAATTGAAATTATTAATACAATCTATGACACTCTGGATCAGTCCATATCTAACAAACTAACAGATAATGATCTTCTGGGAGATGACTTCCACTATTCCGTTAACAATTATGAATCTTACGCTGGAATAAGGATTTTACCATTCAAATGGAGTGAAGACAGAACACAAATTATACGACTGTTAGAATTTGAAATACATACTAATTTCGTTCCCATAGCCGGAGAAAACAGGACACACAAAACAAACACTTCATATGTTAGTGAATCAGTGTTAATCTCAGGGAAATGGGTGAAAATGGGTATTGTTAATACTGGAATACACAAAATAACGTATTCTGATATTTCGAATATGGGCATTAATCCCGGTGACATTGATATAAATAAAATTGGAGTATTTGGCAATTATTCTGGCCTATTACCAGAGTCTAACAGTAAAAGCAGGAAAAACGATCTACAAGAGAATTCAATTTTACTTGTAGGAACAGATGATGGAAGTTTTGATCAGGACGACTATATACTTTTTTATGGACAAGGACCAACTACCTGGTCATATAATCCATTTACAGGTCGATTTAATCATCAAACAAATATTTATTCAGATACAACTTATATTTTCTTTTCTCCTGACAAAGGTTCTGCAAAAAGCATTACAAATTTGGCTGGAAATTTTGCTAACCCTACTCATACTGTAACCTCATTTACTGATTATGCAGTTCATGAAGTTGAAGCTGAAAATATGATTTCGTCCGGAAAAGAATGGTACGGTGAAAGATTTGAGGGAGATACTAATGAAAGAGATTTCCTCTTTTCATTTCCTAATATTGTCAATACCGAACCGGTATATCTCGGAATGGATATCATTGGTAGATCATACGAAGATTCATATTATGATATTTTTGTAAATGATGATAAAATTGTTGATTCAACAAGGATTAGATATGTAAGTTCTACTTTGGGGATCTTTGCAAGAAAATCAAATACATCTAAAACATTTTTTAGTAATAATGATGATCTTACCGTTAAGATTAAGGTTCAATCTGCCGATGCAAATGCAATAGCATGGCTCGATTTTATTACAATAAATGCAGAAAGAGAGTTAATATTCACAGGTAACCAGATGAACTTTTGCAATCCACACACCAGTGCATTGGGGAATATTTCTGAATTTATTATTCGTGAATCTTCATCAAATGATATGGTATGGGATATCACTGACATTCATAACCCACGAAAGGTTCAAACTACAAATAACGATGGTAATACTAAATTCACCATTCCTACCGACTCCTTAAAAACTCTTATAATTTCCAATGGAAGTGAATACTATTCACCCATTTCTTATGAAGAAATTGCCAATCAAAACCTTCATGGGATTAGCAATGTAAATTTTGTCATTATTAGACCCGATATTTTTGATATTCACGCTGAACAAATTGCAAATATTCACCGTTACCACGATGACTTATCAACCGTGGTTGTAAGCCCTGAGCAAATTTACAATGAGTTTTCTTCTGGCTCTCAGGATATAAGTGCAATTAGAGATTTCATGAGGATGCTATATAAAAGAGGTGAGTTTGGAAATGAACGCGCTTATCTGTTAATGTTTGGAGATGCTTCATTTGATTATAAGCATAGAATACATGACAATACTAACATGGTTCCAACCTATGAATCTCTTGAGTCGCTTAGAGAAACTGGATCTTTTGTCACCGATGATTTCTTTGGCTTACTGGATGATAATGAAGGGTCAAGCGTTTCAGGAGAGTTAGATATTGGAATTGGCAGATTCCCAATTTCAACTATTGACGAGGCTGAATCAGCAGTTCATAAAATAGAGAATTACATTCTCAAGAAAGAAGGTATTATGAGCGATTGGAGAACCAATCTTTGTTTTGTGGCTGACGACCGTGATAACAACTTACATTTAACACAAGCTGAAGGGCTTGCTGAAATTGCAGATACACTTCACAGTGGATTAGGTATAAATAAAATATTTCTTGATGCTTATAAGAAGGTAACCGTCCCAGGTGGTTTTAGATACCCTGATGTAAACAAGAAGATTAATCAACAAATGGACGAAGGGGCCTTAATTGTAAATTACACAGGTCATGGCGGACTTATTGGTTGGTCAGATGAATTAGTATTGGACGTTCCAATGATTAACGCATTTGATAATTATGAGAATATGCCTCTTATTATAACAGCAACTTGTGAATTTAGTAGATTTGATAATCCGGAGTTTACTTCTGCAGGAGAATATACTTTCCTTAATAAAAAAGGTGGAGCCATTGGATTGCTTACAACTACCAGACTTGCATATGCACACGCAAATTATATAGTAAACAGACGTATTTATGTAAACCTACTATCTTGTGATGATGAAGGAAGTAGGCCACGACTTGGTGACTTAGTGAGACTTTCGAAAATTCCATCCAACGAGAATTATCTGAATTTTGTTCTTCTTGGTGACCCTGCACTTACTCTTGCATATCCTCAATATGAAGCAGTTACTGTGCAGAATACAAAAACTGATTTGACAGATACCATAAGGGCATTAACACTTATTAATGTTCAGGGAGAAATACAAGACAAAGAAGGTAATCTTGCTAATAACTTTGAAGGTTATGTTTATCCTAAAGTTGTTGATAAAGCATCAAAATATACAACCCTTGGTAATGATGGTAACAGCCGCCCACAAGATTTTTTGTTATATGATAAAGTTCTGTTTGACGGTAAAGTATTAGTTGAAAACGGTCGATTTAACTTCGAGTTTATGGTACCAAAAGATATAAACTACGACTATGGTTATGGTAAAATCAGGTATTATGCATTGGACACAGTTAATATGGTTGATGCTTGGGGCGCTTTTGAAGAATTACTAATTGGAGGCATTAATGAAAATGCTGATATTGATGATAATGGTCCTGATATTGACATATACTTAAATAGTAATGCATTTGAACCTGGCGATGAAGTTACAAGCAAACCCGTAATGCTTTCATATATCAGCGACGAAAGTGGTATAAATAACACAGGTAACGGCCTTGGTAGAGATATTGTTATGATAATTGACAATGATTACGCTAATCCAACCATTGTGAATGATGTATTTGAGATGGATATTAATTCATATAAATCGGGTAAAATAGTAATACCTTTTTCTGATCTTTCGAATGGGATGCATTCGATAACAATAAAAGCATGGGATCTTCAGAATAATTCTTCGGAGAAAACCATTGATTTTATAGTTAATGATGGCGCACCCATTGCATTGTCTGAGGTATTAAATTTCCCAAATCCTTTCGTTAATGAAACGGAGTTTAAATTTGTACATAATAAAGATGGAGCTGCTCTATCAGCTATAATTAGAATCTTTGATATCAACGGTAAATTTATTACAGAACTCAAAGGTGAGGATAATGGTTCAGGTTCTTCAGAATCAATAATTTGGAACGGTAGAAATCAAAATAATGAAGTGGTTTCTTCTGGTATATATATCTATACTGTTGAGGTAAGTGATGAATATGACAATACCACAATACAACAGCAGAAATTATTTAAGATCAGCAGATAACATTAATGTATTTTTATCGTTTAAGCAGTACAATCCTATATCAAATAAACTAATAGTGCCAATTTTGGTTTATGGAAGTAATATTAATTAAATTATTTCGTTAGGTTTGCAAACATTTTTTTAATTATAAGTAATTAGATGAAACAGAAGATTTTATTATTATTCATTGCAACAATACTTGTTCTCAATGTTGATGCTCAGAGTTATATCGAGAAAAACGGGCAAAGACTAAATGTTATTACTACAGCAGTACCCCTACTAATGATTGGACCTGATGCTCGTGCCGGTGGTATGGGTGATGGTGGTGTTGCTTCTTCACCTGATGCTAACTCAATGCATTGGAATCCTGCTAAATATTCACGCATTGCTGATGATATGGGATTTTCCTTTTCATACACACCATGGTTGAGAAACTTAGTAAATGATATCAATTTGGCGTACGTTTCATTCTATAAGCGTATTAATCCAATGTCTACTTTTGCAGCATCACTGCGCTATTTTTCATTGGGAGAAATTACTTTTACTGATAATACAGGTATGCCAATTGGTACTTTTAAGCCAAATGAATTTGCCTTCGACGCTACTTACTCTAGAATATTAACTGATAAATTCTCACTTGCCATAGCAGGACGTTATATTCGGTCTGACCTTACTCAGGGACAATTTGTACAAGGTGTTGAGACTAAAGCTGGTGTTTCAGTAGCAGCAGATATTGCCATGTATTGGGAAGATGAAGTTAACTGGTTTAAGGGGATGGATGCTACTTTTGCTTGGGGACTTAATATCTCAAACATTGGTAATAAAATATCATATTCAGATGCAAATGTAGAAAAGGACTTTATTCCAACAAACTTAAGAATTGGACCAAGATTAACATTGGAACTTGATGATTATAACAGTATTAGTTTTCAGGTGGATATCAATAAATTACTTGTACCAACTCCTCCAATCTACTCTGACTCAACCAATCCTGATGGAACATTCATCATTGAAAAAGGAATGGATCCTAATGTTAACGTTGTACCAGGTATGATTCAATCATGGTATGATGCTCCAGGTGGTTTCTCAGAAGAAATGCGTGAGTTTAGCTTTGCAATTGGTACCGAATACTGGTATACAGATGTTCTTGCATTACGTGGTGGTTTCTTCTATGAAGACTTAACAAAAGGTAACAGAAAGTATGCTACTCTAGGTATTGGTATCAGATATAATGTATTTGGACTTGATTTCTCATATTTGATTCCGGTTACTCAGGATCAAAACCCCCTTCAAAATACACTTCGCTTTTCACTCATCTTTGATATAGGTAAGAAAAACAAAGAGAGTAACTAAAATGACTAATTTCAGAATTGGAATTGGTTATGATGTTCACAAACTTGTACCACACCGAAAACTAATTATTGGTGGTGTTACAATACCCCATAAATTAGGTTCACTGGGATTTTCAGATGCAGATGTACTCATGCATGCTATTGCTGATGCTATGCTTGGTGCTGCAGCCTTGGGTGACATTGGGATACACTTTCCCGGAACAAAATCTGAAAATAAAGACCTTCCGGGACCAAAATTATTATCTGATGTGGTTAAATTACTTGACAGTAATAACTATCGAGTAATTAATATTGATAGTAATGTGATACTCCAATCACCTCATATAGCCAATTATATTCCTGAAATGCGAAAGATCATCAGTGAAACACTTAAAATCGAATTACAACAAGTTTCTGTTAAAGCAACAACAACTGATAAACTAGGGTTTATTGGTAAGGAAGAAGGTATTGCTGCCGAGGCTATTGCAATGATTGAGAGAAAAAGCTAGCCAAACTATCCATTCCAGAAAGCATTGAACATTATTCTTATCTCAACGTCATTATCATATCCCTTGAAAGCAGGAAATTGTAATTCATCATTATAAAGAGTACCGCTAAATGTAAATACTCTATAACTACCTGACTGTTGGCTTGTTCGCATTACATTCATCTTAAAGTTGACTAAATAACTAAAGTCAATATCATCATTTACCAATTGTAATTCAATAATATACTCTTTGGTATTTGGTTTCTGATCTAGGATTTGCTCAATGGGCAGCATTCCTTTGAAAGTATATTCTATAACTTCATCCTCATCAATTAACTTCTCTTTGCTTTCTTTATTAAAAAAGTCAGTGTTTTTAATTTCTATTTTCAGATCCCCTGTTTTGTAGTTAAGTGATGCAAGTATATCCTTATTCTGCCATTGAAAATCCTGCCCGTCTTTATGGGCTATTATAAGTAAATCAGCAGAATAAGTTTGGTATTTTACCCCCTGTCCAGTGGTAAAAATGCTGATAAACAAAAATAGAATAGTTATATACTTCATTGTTGTCATATTTTTTTGGTTTGTAAAGCTACAAATATTTGCAATAACCTTATTTCGTTGTAAGATTTACATATTGCATCAGCCAATTAGTCTTATTCAGCCTCTACTTTATCAAAGTAATCAGGACTAAAACCTATTAAATTAAGCCGTTCGGTTGCCCTTGTTGTAGCTGTATATAACCATCTTAGATATTCGATATTGGTATCATCATCTTTCAGATAGCCCTTATCCAGAAAAACATTATTCCATTGGCCTCCCTGGGTTTTATGGCAAGTCATAGCATAACTGAATTTAACATGTAGCGCATTAAAATATGGATTTGCCTTGATTTTATTTAATCGAGTTCGCCTATTGGGATAATCCATGTAACTCTCTTCAACACTTGCAAAAAGTCTTAAATTATCTTTTTCCAATAATCCAGGTGCATTTGTTTCGATGGTATCAAGGAGTATCTTAACATTTAACTCCTTCTCTTCAGGATAATCAACCAACTGAACATCAACATCAGCAAATCGGAATCCGTACAGTTCTTCAATATCCTTGAAACGTATGATTCTTAGGATATCGCCATTGGCAATAAAACCTGCTTTTGAATCCTTATCGAGCCAGAAATAGTTGTTCTTTACTACCATAATCATATCTCCAGCTTCAACTTCGGATTCGCGCATGAGTATCCGACTTCTTATTTGGTTATTGTACATATTAGCCTGCTTATTCGACCGGCAAATAATAATACCATTATCCATTTCACTATCAGTAAATGACTCCATAAGCAGCTCACCAAACTCATAAGCATCACTTATTACATTTACATCCTTATTGTCATCACTTATTTTAAAAAATGGCCCGTCAGTTATACCATTTTCGATTTTTGTACGGATAATAGTAGCGGATGTTAGAATTCCAGAATCAAGGGTCTGCCTCATTACCTCTTTCATCTCAAATTGGAAGGCTGTTACGGAATAAGCCCTTTTTAAATTTTCTAAGTCTAGCGCAGGGCTAAGAGCTATGCCTACTGGTGGTAATTGTGCTGTATCACCTACCAGCATAAGTTTATTTCCCCTTTGTGAAAATATATACCTAACCACATCATCAAGCAAGCTATTATTACCAAAAACCTTACTGTTTGCCTGGGAGGTATCACTAATCATCGATGCCTCATCAATAATAAAAACAGTATTTTTCAACTTATTTGGAGATAGTACGATATTAGTTACCCCATCCTTATTTGTCATAAATATGTATATATATCTATGAATTGTGTGAGCCTGGTAACCTGTGTAATGCGATAAGACTTTTGCAGCCCTTCCGGTTGGCGCAAGGAGTACAAATTTAATTCCCAACTTTATAAGAGAATGAACATATGCACTTATCATACTTGTTTTACCAGTTCCTGCGTAGCCTTTAAGTAGATAGACAGGATTATCTTTCTGACTTAAAGTGAAAGCATCCAAATGAATTGAAACATTTTTCTGATCTTCTGTTGGAACAAATGCCAGATTATCAAGAATCCTATCGTTGAGCTTATTGCTTTTATCGGACATAACGCAATAACCTTAAAATGGATATCCTATTCCAAAATTCCATATAAAATCCTTTGGTTGAATATATTGCATTCTCCATCTATCACCATTTGCATATGAAGGATCACGTATTGGTGTAGCTAAATCAATACGGAATATAAGTACTTGAAAATCAAATCTAAAACCAACACCGGCATCAACAGCCAGTTGCGAAACAAAGGTGTCAAATTTGAATTGTCCACCCGGGAAAGTAGAGGATTTACTGTAAGTCCATATATTTCCAATATCCGTAAATAATGCACCTTTAAAAAACCCGTATATGGGAAACCTATACTCAAGATTACCTTCTATCTGTATATCACCCACTTTCTCATAAGGCGAATCTCCGGAATATCCTCCGGGGCCTAAACTTTTAAACATCCACCCACGCATATCATTTGCACCGCCTGCATAAAACCCTTTCTCATATGGTAATTCTATTGAATTTAAATATGGAATACCTGCTCCAACAAGGATTCTCCAAACAAGGCTATTTGTTTTCTTTGAAAAATAATAATAGTGCCTAAAATCAAAACTAGTCCTAATAAATTGTGAATACCTTACTCCGAATACCTCATAATAACCACCATCCGAGATTGGGGTCCCAAGCACCTGGTTAACACCGTATAAAAGATTACCTGAAGTTTCTATGTTTACACGCAAGTAATTAAAGTGCCGAAGCGTGGTCATGCTCTGGTTATTATATATATAGCTATACTTCAAACCTACAATCATATGATCGCTATATTGCTCTCTTAATCTGGGATTAGGTTCGTTTTCAAGTATTGAATCAAAATATGGTGTTGGGTTAATATTTACATAGTTTATGTTAATAGGTGTAAGAATATGGTTAACATTTTTCCCTGATTTCCAGCTATAACCAACATCCAGATTTGATATATTTCTTGAGTAATACGGACGCCTCTGATAGTTAAAACCAAAATTAAGGTTGGTATTGGGAATATACATCTGATTAAACTTATCCAATCTAATTGGCGAAAGAAAACGAGGGAAAAATATGGTTCCGTCGATACCAGCTTCAAAGGTATTGAATAAGTTATTGTTATTATCGGCACCATCACTTATTGTTTGAGCTTCCAAACCACCTTTCAAACGAATTCTAAAAACTTCTGCACGTTTAAAGATATTCTTATTCATTACCACAATATTTCCCCTAACACCAAGGTCTCCACTTGAATTTGTACCCTCAACCTCCGCTGAGAATCTATTTAACTTACTATCTTTAAGTTGAATTCTGGAATTTAAATAATGATGGTTATACTCGTCACTAACCGGAACATTAACTGTATCAAAACTTATATTGGCAGTTTGAATAATCTGATAATTAAACAGTTTTCTATAAGTAGTTTGTACTAGCTGAGCTGAATAAGGATGACCAGGTTTTATCTTTATGGCTGAATTAAAAGCTGATGGAAGCAAATGGACTTTACCATTATATAAGAAATCATAACTATAAATATTTGGATCTTTCCAGAACTCAATAATATGTGCTGTTGTATCATAAGCGACATTCTTATTGGGATCAAATTCAGGTATAATAGTAACATTGTTAATAAAATAGCGTCTGTGAATTTCCTCAACAAACTCACCAGGAGAGGTAGCATCCTGCTTCTTCACATTATTAATTATCAAATCAACTTTCATGGAATGATCCATCATACTACTATCAACAACAAACTGAATAAAATTTCGATTAAAATAATAATAGCCATTATTTCTCAAATCATCAGTTATCCTGTCTCGCTCATTATCAAATGTATATGCATTATAAATATCACCCTCCTTGATTAATGTATTTGATAATTCCTTGTTAAAAAAGCCTTGTAACATGGTATCAGCTACAATATGGTTAAGTTCAGAAATCTTATATGGTATACTAGGTTTGATATTAAACCTGATATTCACAACTTTATATTTAAAGTTGGTTGTAAATTCAACATTAGAATTAAAATATCCAACATTATTTAGATACCTAACCATTTTGTGACTTACACCTTCCATGGTTTTTTCACTATACAGCACAGGATCTTCACCAAAGGCTTTATTTAACCATCTATTAAATTTAGATTGCTTTTTTTGATACTTGTAATGCGCCCATAGTTTGAACCTTATAAACAAAAATCTACTATTGGGATCAGGTTTCACAAGAGTTTTTAATTCAGAATTACTAATCGTAGGATACTTTCCCGCAACATTTATTCTATATCTATTAACCAGAAACTGGCCTTCGGGTACATGTTTTTTTACGGAGCATCCTGTAAAAATCGAAATTGATATGACGATTAGCAGTATATATTTTATAATTTCTTTCAATCTAATTGCTTAAGAATCGACTTCAATAACTAACTAAGGTTTAAATATTTTCCCCATCTACTAACTATTCAACCAATTACAGTAATATTGGCTACTTCAACTTCTTGAATCCCTTTAAATTACTACATTATAGGTAATAAGTACAAAAATAGCAAAAGGTCTGACATCATGCAGAAATCAATTTTTTACAAATATTTTATTTTTTTCATTTATTTGTTTTGTAGAATAAAAATAGGTGTATATTTGCACTCGCTTTTGAAAAAAGCCATTAGGGTGATTAGCTCAGCTGGTTCAGAGCACCTCGTTTACACCGAGGGGGCCGGGGGTTCGAATCCCTCATCGCCCACTAAACCATCACAGATCTGTGATGGTTTTTTTTGTGCCCATAATTCTCATTTTATTTCGCTCTGCTTTAGGCGTCTTTGCCTCACTGGAAGGTTTAAAGTTATCTTCATACTACAATATTTCATTTTATTCACTCTTGGTTAAAACAGAACACTAACAAAAAAGGAGGATATGCCCTGAATAAATCAAATACCAGCGATAATATTACTAAATTTGTGTTGAGCATGAAGAAAACAAATAACAAAATAGGAATACTCCTCCCTCCTGCAGTTGGTTACTCCATAAAAATCCTGTTCAATCTCTTCTTCAGTAATAAAATAAGCTCTAAATATTACCCACGGGCCATTGTCATTACAGTAATTAACTTAATAAACCTTCCGTTTAGATCATACGAAAGATCATTTATAAATCCTCGATTTAAGGAAGTTGAATTGAAGAAACCTCCAATATTTATAATTGGACATTGGCGAAGTGGCACCACTCATTTACATAACCTACTTTGTCAGGATAAACAGATGGGATATACAACCACTTATCAAAGCGTATTTCCAGACACAATGTTTAATGTTACAGGTAGATTTCTATTTGAGAATTTTACACAATTATTAATTCCAGGCAAGCGACAAGGTGATAATGTTAAATTAGATGCAAGATATCCTCAGGAAGAGGAATTTTCATTAGGTGATAAAACACCGATTAGCTTCTACTATTTTTGGTTGTTTCCAAGAGAGATTATGAAATATTATCTAAAATATGTTAGGCTACAAGGAATTACTATTGATGAGAAAAGCCAATGGAAAGAAGACTATAAACTACTGATCAAAAAGGCATTAAAAAACACAAATGGAAGCCAATTTCTTTCCAAAAACCCTACAAATACTGCCAGGATTAAAATACTACTTGAGATGTATCCAGATGCCAAATTTATTCATATTCATCGTAATCCAATTGAAGTATATTTATCAACAAGGAACTTCTTTCAAAATATGATGCCGCATCTTCAATTACAAACCATTGAACCAGAAATAGTTGAAAAACAGATAGTATCTCTTTATAAAGATCTTATGAGTGACTATTTCCAACAGGAAAATGATATCCCAAAAGAAAACCTTATAAACGTATCTTTTGATGAACTCGAAAATAATCCTGGCTTAACACTTAAAAAAATATACGATACCCTTGGTTTGGAAGGATATAAAGAAGCTAATCAAAACTTCACTGAATATATAAACCTAATGGATGATTATAAGAAAAACAAACATATAATTTACCGAAGTCAATTAAGTATGATCGAAAACGAATTTGGTTTTGCAATGGATAAATTAAAGTATAATATCCCTTCAAATTTGGAGATAAGAGAGGACAAATAAAATATGCGAGCATTTATTATTCTTACATTATCAGTTTTAACTTTTAGCATCGTTTCGGCACAGCCAAACTGGAAGCTAAAAAAAGTTAAAGATGGTATAACTATCTATACCAGTAAAGTCGATGGTTTTCATCATGACTCGTTCAAAGCCACAATGACCGTGGAAGCCAGCGTTAATGAATTTACTGCATTGTTAAAAGATATAGACAGTTTCCCTAGCTGGGGATATAACACTAAATACACCAACTTATTAGAAACATCTGGAGATACTTTACAGATTTACTATAATGAATCAACAGCGCCATTCCCCTTTAGTAATAGAGATGGTATATACAGAAACATCTTTAGATGGGATACTACATCAACAATGCTTATTGTGGATGTGAAAATGCTGGATGACTATATGGATAAAAAAAAAGGTGTTGTCCGTGTAAGTGGCGATGGAGAGTGGCAAATTAGAATACTCGACAATAAAATTGATATTACATTTATAATGAATATTGACCCCGGTGGAAGTATACCTTCATGGTTGTCAAACATGTTCAATGATGAGGGACCTTATTACTCAATGGATAAACTGCGTGGAATTATTGAGTCTGATACTTATCAAGGAATTAGGTTTGATTTCATTCCTTCAGATTATCAGGATTAGTCCTGCTTTAGCTTATCCACAGTAAATATATCGTCTGACAATCCCTGATCAAACTTTATTTCTTCCATAATAATCTTTGTTGAATGTGCTTTCATTAGATTAGTCATTATCAACTCCTTAGCATACCAATAATTATCCTGTTTAGCATAACTATAAACTGCTACTTTATACAGATTTCCGCGTATATCATAATACACCATCTTGTTTGGATGATAGAGGTTATTATCAATGTATAGCTCTATTTTTGAATACTTTGATTTTGGAGAAATTGGGATCATATTTATCAGATAATCATCTGATTCATCATTCTTAAGTAAAGTAGGTTTATATCTTTCAGCATATGGCTTGTTCTCCATATCCTCATATGAGAAATCAGTTCCTGTAAATGTTTGACTTTTGGCAAGCATTGTAATCTTAGTAGGTTTACCAAAAGCTGGTAGATATAACCACATTACACCGTCAGGTAATGAAAGTGTTGAGATTCCAGCCTGTGATTCAGGATATATATATCGGTATAGCTTCAAATCAACACCCTTTTGTTTCATCACTGCCTTTCTAACTTTCTCCTTCCCATTTTTATCAATGAGGATTATGTTAACAATTGCTTCCTTGTCAGATGGGGCAAGCATTAATTTATCCATATAAGATAGAAGAGAATCAGCATTTTGCGATCTTCCATCTAGACTAAAAACAAAGATCAATAAAACTGAGATTACTATATATATATTCTTCATATTGAAATATTCTTTCTTTTTTTTCTGTTTACAATAATAAGAATAGCAGGCAACAATGTTAAAGCACCTAAGCTTGACCCTACCATACTAAGAGCTATCAATACACCAAAGTACTGCAATGGAACCATATCTGAAAACACGAGAATAAGAAAACCAGTTGATACAGATATTACATTAATTATTATAGCCTTTCCACTGATTGTAATGGCATCTTGAATGGCAGACCGGACATCACCTGACTGCCGCATACCATGATTAAAATGCGAGATTATATGAATTGAATAATCAATGCCAATACCAAGTGCTACACTGGCAACAAGCACAGTGGCAATGTTCAATGGAATTCCAGTTATACCCATAACACCAAACAAAATAATAATTGAAGCAATTATTGGTATTGAAGAGTACAATCCGCTGTAGAATGATCTTAATACAATACCCACAAAAATTATGACGAAGATCAAGGCAATTATTATGCTGCCAAACTGACTATTAATAAGACTTCTATCCATTGTAATATCCACAAATGGCATGCCCGTTATTTCGATTATACAATCTTCCGTGGAATTATCAAGTATAAACTTTTGCATATACCTAACAAACTCCTTTTTTGATTCATTATCAGGAGATTTAAACTTTGAGATTATTATTCCCTCAGCCAGGTCCTCACTAACAAACCGTTGCATAACTTCATTTCCATCCAGTAAAAACCAAAGCTGTTCAATTTTATCTTGCTCATCTGGTATCTGCTTTTCCCCAGAAACAGCCTCATTTAATTGTAATATTAAATTCGCTACCGACTGTGTATTATAAATATCCGGACTTTGCTCCATGTAGAAACCTGTTTTGAGCATTGTTTTCAGCACATCAGGATTCTGCATATCACCAGTAAACCTCACAAATACTGGTTTGGTTCCCCCAAACTTCTCAATCATAATCCTTTCGGCCTCACGAGTTGGATTACCTTTCTTAAAATAATCCTGTATATCAACACTCCTTTCAATTAGTAATATACCTCCTATGCTTACCAATATTAAAACTATCCAAACCATTAGAACAGAAACTGGATGTTTGAATAGTATATTAATTAGTGGAATAAGAATTCTGCTTGACAACTTCGATACCGGTAGATGGGTTTCCTCAAGTTTACTAACCCTTTTATGATACCCAAAAACTTCCAATAATGATGGAATAAGGAATATTGAAAACAAACAAGCAAAGAAAGTTCCCAGAGCTGTAAAAATTCCGAAGCTTACAATCATATCCAGATACGCTCCAAATATAAACGACAGAAAGCCTATTACCGTAGTTACAGCAGCAAGAATAACTGGCACCATAATATACTGTAGTGCAAGCTCTACGGGATTAGTGTTCCCCGATATTCGCATCTGATTAACTCGATTCAGCACATGAATTGTGTAGGCTGTTCCCACTGCTAATAATATTATTGGGATATTATTTGAAATCATCGACATGCTGTATCCGAGAAGAGCCATAATTCCCAGACTCCAAATAATTGCCAAAACGGCTGTCAATAATGGATAAACAACACCTACTACTGACCTGAAACTCAGGAATAGGATTATCGCAATAAGCAAAAAAGCAATTGGTAATAATCTCACCAGATCACTTTTCATGAGCTCACTTATGTAGGTTACCAACATTGGTGAACCTATATAGTATATGTTCTCAGGGATATTTAAGGAGGTTGTAGCATCAATTATATTATTAGCTACTGTATTTACATCAGCCTCGCTGTCAAGGGTAAATATTATAATTGTTGAAGTTCCATCCTCCGAAACAATTGACCCCTTGTACATATCGTTAGCAAGTACATTTAACCTAAGCTGGTCAAGTTCTTCCTGCGTTGATGGTAATTCATACTCGTCAACTAGCTTACCTATCTCAAAGCCAAATTCACCACGTTTAATATTGATAATATTTGTGAGGCTGGTAACAGAATTTATTCCTTGGATTGTACCAATTGTATCAGTAATTGATATTATTGATTCCAAAACTTCCTTCTGATAAATATCATTAGTCTCTAGAATAATAATTCCCATGTTGTTACCACCAAACTTCCGACTGATATCTTTTAACATTACTGCATCAGCGTCATCATCTGGCAGAGAGCTTATTATGTCGGCATTGATTTTCAGATTTCCAATTTGGAATCCAAGGAAGATTGTAACAATAGCAACAATTACTATTATAATCCAACGAAAAGCTAGAATCTTACGACTAGTACTTTCAATATTCATAGAGTTGTTTTATTCAGGTAGTTATTATTTTTACAGCAAAAACAGATATGCTAATATATTGATTTAATTTGATTCAGGTTACTGCACAATGGTGGTATAATTATAACGCAACATAAAAAAACCACTTGTAAATCTAGTTCACAAGTGGCTATTTATTTAGTCGGAGTGACAAGACTTGAACTTGCGA
>CALCGQ010000241.1 GCA_937901015.1 uncultured Bacteroidota bacterium
ACATCCATCTACCTTTCCTTTTTCGTAGATCAAATCAATTTGTCTCTTTATTAGTCCTTTAATTTGGATCTTGCTCAAGTTTCTACTTAATTCATAAAAATTATCATACCAAGAATCAAAAGGCCCATGAAGTTTACCATTTAAAATCCCAGCTTTCGCAAGCATATTACCATTCCCATGCCACCTGACAGAAGTTCCAGTAAATACATCATCTTCGCCCATCTCCAATGAGGTATAAAATGTATTAGTGAAAGTGTCAACAAATAATTCTTCTGCATCCACTCTTGGGCCGTCTGGATAATCCGCCCCTCTATTAAGAAATGCCTCTCCCCCAAATTTTAGGAGAAGACTTATTACTAAAAGGATTATTGATATTTTTATTAGTTTAATCATGATTTTTCTTACAATAAGAAACTGCAAAAGTAAAAATCTTATTAACTAGAAATTGTTTTTTTTATCAATAGTTGTTAATATTTTAACACGCTTTCATTAAAACTCTTATAATCTTATTCTACTAACAAAACTATGGCATATTTGTTTTAAAAAAAGTGACTATTACTTCCATATTATAATTTATAACTACTATGCAAATCCATAAACAAAAAAGGGAGGTCATTTTCACAACCTCCCTTTAAATATTATGATAAATGATTATTATCCGTTAATTCTCATTTTATAGAATGATCTCCATACAAAGTAAAGAGCAACAAGTAAAAATCCAACTCCAATATATGGAGCCACAGCTCTAAACTGAGGTGCAATTGCAATCTCCATAGCTAATAACCCAAATAATGTTGTAAATTTAATTACAGGGTTTAGGGCTACTGACGAAGTATCTTTAAATGGATCACCAACTGTATCACCTACAACAGATGCATCATGTAATGGAGTACCTTTTTCTTGCATATCAACTTCAACTACTTTCTTGGCGTTGTCCCATGAACCTCCGGCATTTGCCATAAAGATTGCCTGGAATAATCCAAAGAATGCTATTGATAATAAGTAAGCAACAAACATAGCAACAGGAGCATTTGAGGTCTCTGTAGGCGCTGATAGAAATGCAAATGCAAGAGCGAAGGAGAAAATGGCAATAAAAATATTCCACATACCTTTTTGTGCATAAACTGTGCAAATCCTAACAACTTCTCTTGACTTTTCAAGATCGGCCTTCATAGGAGCATCGGGATCAAGATTGATATTTTGTTTAATATACTCAACAGCACGAGCTGCACCTGTAGTAACAGCTTGAATTGAAGCACCAGTAAACCAATATATAACTGAGCCACCCAATAAGAATCCCATAATTGTATAAGGATTTAGAAGGTTTAGAATTTCTTCTGGCTTAACATGCAATGTATGTTCTATAACAAGTATCAACGCAAAAATCATAGTCGTTGCACCAACAACAGCAGTACCAATAAGTACAGGTTTAGCAGTTGCTTTAAATGTATTACCTGCTCCATCATTAGCTTCAAGATAGTATTTTGACTTTTCAAAATCAGGTGTGAAACCAAAATCTTTTTCGATCTCAGCTATAGTTTCTTCTCTATTTTCTTCAATTAATGATAACTCATAAATTGATTGAGCATTATCCGTTACCGGTCCATAGCTATCAACAGCAATTGTAACAGGTCCCATTCCTAGCATACCAAAGGCTACTAAACCAAAGGCAAAAATTGAAGGATAAATCATAAATGCATCCAATCCAAATGTACTAGCATAATATGCAATAAACATCAGCATAAAGAATACCATACCTTTCCAGAATGCACTGAAATTACCAGCAACTAAACCTGACAGAATATTAAGGGAGGCACCGCCTTGCTTCGAAGCTTCTACAACCTCAGCTACGTGAGTTGATTTTGGGCTAGTAAACAGTTTTGTGAATTCAGGAATAAGAGCAGCTCCTAATGTACCTGCACTAATAATAACTGAAAGGCTTATCCATAGGTTATTTGGTAAATCACCAATTGTTATATAACTCACAATAAAAGTAACAACAATTGAAAGAATTGAAGTTATCCATACAAGTGATGTAAGTGGTTTTTCAAAATCAAGATCATCAACATTTGTGTATTTTGCTTTTGTAATTGCACCATTAATCCAGAAAGAAACAATGGATGTAGCAATCATAAGAATCCTCATTACAAAGATCCATGTTAATAGGGTAACCTTATTAGCTTCACCAACCACTGTATCAGGAAGGGCAAGCAGGATAAATGAGATAAGCGCAACACCGGTTACACCATAAGTTTCAAAACCATCAGCAGTTGGTCCTACACTATCACCTGCATTATCACCAACACAGTCAGCAATAGTTCCAGGGTTACGTGGATCATCTTCACCAATCTTAAAGATAACTTTCATTAAATCTGAACCAATATCAGCAATTTTTGTAAAGATACCTCCAGCAATTCTTAGTACTGAAGCTCCCAATGATTCACCAATAGCAAATCCAATAAAACTTGCTCCGGCATACTCGCCAGGAACAAATAATAATATCATAAGCATCATTATTAACTCAAGTGAGATAAGAACAACACCAATACTCATACCTGCATTTAAAGGGATGTTTAATAGTTTAATTGGTTTTCTTTCCAAAGAAGCAAATGCCATACGTGAGTTGGCAAGTGTGTTCATTCTAATTCCAAACCAAGCAACGCTATATGAACCAAGAATACCAATAACGGTCCAACCGAGTATCATTGCAACTCCACCTATACCAAAATTAGCCTCGCTCAACCATCCAAAATAGAATGCTACAGCTGAACCAATAAATACAAAAAGAATAGCAAGGAACTTTCCTTGTTGAATCAAATATGTTTTTGCTGTTTCAAAAATAACCTGAGCTACATCGAGCATCGATTGATGTGCTGTTATCTTTTTTACTTGCGTAAACTGGTAAAAACCAAAAAGAAATCCTGCAAATGTTATAAGGAACCCCCAATATAAAATTGATTGGTCCTTAACGCCATCCGGAATTATCAAATCGGCTTCACTTGCAGATGCCAATATAGGTGCCGCAAATAAAGCAAAAAGCGTAATAATTTTTTTCATAACTACTCTCTTAAATTAGTTTATATTAAAATTCAATCGTTTGCAAAGAAGTCAGCTAAAGTAAAAATAATGCCTTAATCTAGGTAGTATTTCTTGTATTAATTATTAAAAGTAAATTAACAATTGTTGGAATACTTAGTATCGACTTCACCCACATCACATATCCTTATTACTAGCAAGCTGATTTTCTGGATCATACATAAATTCTAGTAGATGTTAGTAATTAAAAAAAAACTAGTGCCCCATAAGTTCAAAATCCGTTAAAAGTTTTATATTTTTATCCCTTATTTTTTAGTAGTATGGAAAAGGTAAAGCTTGAAATAGTTGGGATGTCATATAGTAGATCACAAAGTGGTGCTTATGCACTTATTCTGGGGATTTCTGGTCAAAAAAAGAGGCTTCCCATTATAATTGGAAGTAGTGAAGCTCAGGCAATTGCAATTGAGTTAGAGAATATGAAACCTTCACGACCTCTTACTCATGATCTATTCCATAGTTTTGCAACTAATTTCAATATCCATATTACTGAGGTTATTATCAATAAATTTGAAGAAGGGATTTTCTTTTCAAAGCTTATCTGTGTTCATAATGGTAAGGTAAGTGAAATCGATAGTCGTACTTCAGATGCCGTTGCGCTTGCACTTCGCTTTAGTTGCCCCATCTATTCGTATCAGAGTATTCTCGATGATGCTGGAATTATGCTTGAAGATGAACCTTTGGGAGAAGACCCTGAAGCATCAACAGATATTATTACAGAAGAAGAGAATTCTGATGATTATAGTGACTACTTATTGGAGGAACTTGGAGAAATGCTTAAGAAATCCATTGATAATGAGAATTATGAGGATGCCTCCAGAATAAGAGATGAAATAAAACGAAGAAAAAAGTAAGCTTCAATAATTTGAAGAATCTTTCCACATTAATTATACCTTAAACATTCCAACAATGAATAAGAAAAAGCGGAATATACTTATCATAACCTTCTTAATGGGGTTTTTATCAATCGCATTTCTTGGCTATACAAGTCAGCAAGTTGATGATAGCATTCCAAATCAGGAAAACACCGAACAGGTTATCAATGAAGAATTTGAGAGTACAGATAAACCAGCAACTGTTCAAAATGAGAAATCTGCTCTTCTTGATCTTGGGGAGAAAAGTGGAATTAGCTTAATGAGTGTTCTTAGAGGTATTTTTGGAATTTTTGTATTAATTGTAATCTCCTTTATTTTTAGCACTGACAGAAAAAAAATAAATTGGGGTGTAGTGGGTAAAGGCCTGATATTCCAGCTACTATTGGCATTAGGAGTATTATATGTGCCTTTTATTGCTGGGGCATTCGACTTCGTAGGAGCAGGATTTGTATTGATTCTGGACTTTACAAAAGCAGGTACTGACTTCCTGTTTCAATCGTTTGTTACAGGACAAATAGAGATTGCAAACATCAACTTTATCGTACAAATACTTCCAACAATAATCTTCTTTTCTGCATTAACAAGTCTCTTATTTTACCTAAATATAATCCAATACATTGTATTTGCGCTGGCATGGGTTATGACTAAGTTTATGAAGTTATCAGGAGCTGAGAGTCTTTCTGTTGCAGGAAATATCTTCCTTGGTCAAACAGAATCACCTCTTATGATTAAGGCATATTTACCTAAAATGAATAAGTCTGAGATTCTTCTGGTAATGATGGGTGGTATGGCTACTTTGGCAGGTGGGGTACTCGCAGTTTATATTAGCTTCCTGGGTGGCGATGATCCTGTGCAAAGGATGTTATTTGCAAAGCATTTATTAACAGCTTCTGTTATGGCAGCACCAGGAGCAGTTGTCGTTTCCAAAATACTTGTTCCACAAACTGAAGCAATTGATTCAGATGTTAAGATTCCAAGAGAAGAAGCAGGTAAGAATGTTCTTGATGCAATTTCAAATGGTACAACTCAAGGACTTAAATTAGCCGTAAATGTTGCAGCGATGCTTCTTGTTTTCATTGCATTTATTGCGATGTTTAACTATATGTCTAAATCCTTAGGTGAACTATTAAATTTGAATGATTGGATAGCTGATATTACCAATGGGAAATACGGCGAACTATCACTTCAATTTATGCTCGGTTATATTTTTGCACCTGTGATGTGGCTAATTGGTGTTGATGGTGCTGATATCACGCTTGTTGGTCGACTTCTGGGTGAGAAGGTTATTATGACAGAATTCATTGGCTATTTGAGCCTTGCCGAAATGAAGGAAGCAAATATGTTTGCTGATCCTAAATCTGTAATTATGGCAACATATATGCTATGTGGATTTGCAAATTTTGCATCCATAGGCATTCAAATTGGAGGGATAGGTTCTTTAGCTCCTTCAAAAAGAGTACTCCTATCAAAATATGGTATGAGAGCTTTACTTGGTGGAACCATCGCATCTCTGCTATCTGCTACTATAGTTGGAGCCCTAATGGGTTAAAGATGCCCTATTAAAATAACTACAACTACTAAAAATATTATTTCAAGTTAATATGAAACAATATCTTGACCTACTACAGCATGTGCTTGATAAAGGTAATCTTAAGGAAGACAGAACCGGTACTGGAACCAAAAGTGTATTCGGATATCAAATGAGGTTTGATCTTAGTGAAGGATTCCCATTGGTTACAACAAAAAAACTACATTTGAAATCAATAATTCACGAATTATTGTGGTTTTTGGCTGGAGATACAAACATCGATTATCTGAAGGAAAACGGGGTTAAGATCTGGGATGATTGGGCGGATGAGAACGGCAATCTAGGGCCTGTTTACGGAGCCCAGTGGAGAAACTGGAATAATGATGGTATAGATCAGATTCAGGACCTCATAGATCAGATAAAATCAAATCCAGATAGTAGAAGACATATTGTTGCTGCATGGAATCCCAGCGTACTACCCGATACAAGTGCTTCATTTTCTGATAATGTTGCCAATGGAAAAGCAGCACTCCCACCCTGTCATGCATGGTTTCAGTTTTATGTGGCTGATGGGAAACTATCTTGTCAATTATACCAACGAAGTGCCGATATTTTCCTTGGAGTGCCATTCAATATAGCTTCTTACGCACTTTTTACAATGATGGTAGCTAAGGTAGTAGGATTAAAACCAGGTGACTTTGTTCATACATTTGGAGATGTACACATCTATCTTAATCACATGGATCAGGTAAAGCTACAGTTAAGCAGAAAACCATTACCACTGCCAACTTTAGAATTAAACCCTGAGATCACTATGATCTTTGA
>CALCGQ010000242.1 GCA_937901015.1 uncultured Bacteroidota bacterium
AACATTAATACAGTATAAAATGAAAACATAAAATCTTCGCAAGAAGATTTGCAGGTTTATATGCTTGCAAAGGATAACCCTTTTCGGGATCATAAAATAATCCCGCTTCTCAAATTTGACTATTGTCCTACGATCTCCAATACTTAAAAAATTAGTAAAATCATTTATCATATGAACAGGGTGCAAACATTAATACAGTATAAAATGAAAACATAAAATCTTCGCAAGAAGATTTGCAGGGTTCTATGCTTCCAAAGGATTCCCATTTTCGGGATCATACCATAATCACTCACTCAAAATTATATCCTAACTATCCTGTTTTAAGATCAGAGTTAAAGTTCTGTTTAGTTTTTGAAAGTTAAATTCATCAACTTATAAAACTATAATCCCCATAATAAAACCACATATAATTAAGTTATAACATGGTATTCTAATACTATGTAACCGTAATTAAGTATAAATGTGATCTAAAATCAATATTGTTCTATGCAGAAAAACGACTTATGTTATAGATTATATGGCTGTATACGTGCACTTTATATATGATACTTCTTGTTTAGAATCATTATTATTTTCAAAATAATTAATATCGTACAATCATATATTTCTATATTTGCCGTTTGTTAATTAAGGATAAGGATAACTATGTAGATTAAAATATATTTTTACCTTTGTTCTTTCGTAAAAGTAAAATAAAAACTACTAATAATTTTTACAATCATGAGAAAATTTATTGCCTTACTTTCATTAGTAATGTTGATTACCGCAGGGTTCTCAAACTATACTTATGCACAAGATGAAAACACGACTACTCCAGAAGTAGTTGCTGAAGATGTTGCTGGAGATTCAATTACACCAACTGAGGAAGTAGTACAAGAAGTTGCTGTAATTGCAACTGAGCCAGAAGCTCCTCTATCATTCCACCAAATCCTTAAAGAGAAATTTATTGAGGGTGGTCCTGGATTTATGGGAATTGTATTATTAGCACTTATCTTTGGATTAGCCATTAGTATTGAGCGTATTATTTACCTCAGCATGGCTTCAATCAACACCAAAAAACTTCTTAGTAATGTTGAAACAGCATTAAATGAAGGTGGGATTGATAAAGCTAAAGAAGTTGTTCGTAACACAAAAGGACCTGTTGCCAGTATTTTTGGTGAAGGACTTAACCGTTACGACGATGGTCTTGGTGAAGTTGAAAAATCAATTATTGCTTACGGTAGTGTTGTAACTGGTAGACTTGAAGCTGGTGTTAGCTGGTTATCATTATTTATTGCTCTTGCACCTATGCTTGGGTTTATGGGTACTGTAATTGGTATGATTAAAGCTTTTGATGATATCGCTGCAGCTGGTGATATTTCACCTACAGTTGTTGCTGATGGTATTAAAGTTGCTCTTTTGACAACAGTATTTGGTTTGATCGTTGCGATTATCCTACAAATTTTCTATAATTATATTATTTCAAAAATTGAGAGTCTTGTGAATGACATGGAAGATAGCTCAATCGCATTTGTTGATGTACTTAACCAATTTAGTAAAAAATAAGAATCATGAAAGATAGTATTGCCAATATTACAAGGTGGGTATTATACCTCTTGCTGGCATTTTCTGTGATTCCTGGAGTATTGTTCTACGCTGGACTGCTCGACTCAGAGATGTTCATCAACTTAGCAAAAATTATGCTAATACTTGGTGTAGCAGTAATGGTTATATCACCCTTATACGGATTTATCACCAACCCCCAAAACATTGTGAAAATGCTAATTAGCATTGCTATGTTGGTGGTGGTTATCGTACTTGCTTATTCACTAGCAGGAAACGAATTTACAGAATACAGACTTGAAGAATTAAAATCTACAGCCGAAACCTCAAGATTGGTTGGTATGGGTTTATTTGCAACTTATATTGCTTTTGGACTAACTGTTGTATCAATTCTTTATGCGTCAGTAATTAAACTCTTTAAATAAAATAAGTTATGGCTAAAAGAGCAGCCCCTGAAATAAATGCAGGATCAATGGCAGACATTGCTTTTTTGCTGCTTATCTTTTTCCTTGTTACTACAACAATGGATGTAGATACCGGTATTACCCGTAAACTGCCTCCTCCTGTTGAAAATAATGATGAAGATATTGATGTAAAAGATCGTAACGTACTTAAGGTGCTTATTAATAGTCACGATCGTTTGCTTATAGATGGCAAACCAGGTGACGTTAGTCAGCTTAAGCAAATTGCGATTGATTTTATGTCAATTCATCCTGGAGATGAATCATATCCTGAATTTGAACCAAGAATGATTGAAGAACTTGGATTGGAAAGGGATATGTCCAAAGGGATTATTTCATTGAAAAATGACCGCGGTACATCTTACGATATGTACATTACAGTTCAGAATGAACTTGCAAGCGCATTTAATCAAATGAAAGATGAGTTATCGCAGCAGCTGTTTGGACTTAAATACGCTCAGCTAATCGATCAGAAAAAGATAAAAGGTATCAATAAAGCACTGCCTGTAAGGATTTCTGAAGCTGAACCAGAAGATATAGGAGGGAATTAGTATGTCAAGATTTAAAACAAAAAAAGGAAAAGGTTCTCCAGCGATTAATACATCATCGCTACCAGATATTATCTTCATGTTGTTATTCTTTTTTATGGTAACAACAGTAATGCGTGAGGTAAGCCTTAAGGTTAAACTTAAACTTCCACAAGCTACAGAAGTACAGAAACTTGAAAAGAAGTCTCTCGTTTCTTATATCTACATTGGACCTCCTGTAAAGTCAAATCTTTACGGAACGAACTCCAGAATTCAGTTGAATGACACATTTGCAAATGTGGATGACATTCAGGAATTTGTGGCAAAAGAAAGAGAAGACCGCGACGAAGCTGATAAGAAGTTTATCACAACATCATTAAAAGTTGATGGTATCACTAAAATGGGTATCGTAACTGATGTAAAACAAGAACTTCGTAAAGCTGGTGCACTTAAAATAAACTACTCTACACGTAAAGGTAGAGATAAGAAATAGTTTTTAATTTACTTTAATAACATAAAGGCTGTTTCCAATGGAAACGGCCTTTTTTGTTATACAGAAATCGTATCTGGATTGCAAGTTAGAATGAGTATGGATCTAATATGATAAAGGCTTAGATTCCTCGCTGTGCTCAGAAGGACAAAAATAAAACTAACAGTATTGTAGGATTTCTTCATTAAATTGTATCATTCAATTAAATCATTGTATAATTCACTCATTGCCTTCACACTTCTCTTGGCACGACTGTTGTATCCACAGTTATGGTCCTATTATTAACCCTATAATAATAAAACTATGGCTAAAAGAGCAGCTCCTGAAATTAATGCCGGATCAATGGCGGATATTGCTTTCCTATTATTAATATTCTTCCTTGTAACTACCACAATGGATGTTGATACAGGAATAAGAAGAATCCTACCTCAACCTACGAAAGTAGATAAGGATGTAATACAAAGAAACGTATTAAAGGTTCTTATCAATAGTCATGACAAACTCATGATTGATGATAAACCCGGTAGTATCATAACCCTAAAAAACAAGGTTGTAGATTTTATGTCAATTCATCCTGATGATTTATCTTACCCAGAATACAGCACTATTTACATTAAAGAACTGGGAATTGATCGGGATATGACCAAAGGCATTATTTCACTGAAGAGTGATCGTGGTACATCATATGAAATGTATATTAAGGTTCAAAATGAACTTGCCAAGGCATTCAATGAGATGAAAGATGAATTATCAGTCGATCTTTTTGGAATTAAATACAACCAGCTTATTGATAAAAAAGAGATAGCAGGAATTAATATTGCTTTACCTGTTAGAATATCTGAAGCTGAACCTGAAGACATTGGGAAGTAAAAAACAATCAGTAGATTATTTCAAACTAAACCTATCACTTCCCTCCTTCTGATAAATAATGGAAAGTAACCATAATGAAATTAACAGACTGCCAATAACATATACGGTATTCTGTGTGGTT
The DNA here is from genome assembly GCA_937901015.1 of uncultured Bacteroidota bacterium. Lineage (GTDB taxonomy): Bacteria > Bacteroidota > Bacteroidia > Bacteroidales > F082. Next base: position 4,012 of record CALCGQ010000242.1, read on the forward strand.
CCAAATTCTTCCATTGGGATTTTAATATATCCGTTATCATGCAGAAAAAATATAACAGCAGAAGATGCATTATTCAAAAAATGAACGAATATTGGAACCCATAAGTTACCTGTAAAAACAAATAAATAACCCAGTACCATACCCAAAACCATCCTTGGAAGGAAACCGTAAAATTGCAAATGAATTGCACTAAATATGACTGCTGAAAGAATAACAGCAACATGTATATTCTTGGTTATCTGATTTAGTAGCTTTAGCAACACACCTCTAAACAATAACTCTTCTCCAATTGCAGGAACAATAGCAACAATAATAATATTAACCAGTAATCCTGATATTGTATTGGTCTTAAGAAAAACTTCAGTTAGCTGTTTGGCCTGAGCTTCCTTGTTGCGCATCCATTCTTCAATACCAGATAATGTATCAGGAAGTGTGAATTTGCTATTTAATTCATCCAGAAACCCATTAAATGGAAGAATAGAATAAATTACCATTCCACCAACAAGAATACTTATCACCTTGGGCATATTATCAAGAGATAAATACTTCATGGAATTATCACTAACCAAAAAGACATAAAGAAAAACAGGCAGGATAAATATTCCAATTTGATTTATAAGTTGATAGAATTTGATGAAATTAACAGCTTTGTCATCCTGTGGATTTGAAATAAATCCGGCTAGTTCATCAATCGAAACATCAAAAAGCAATGCTCCGAAGGCTAACCCACCAAGAGCGCTAACTATTGCCAACAATAGCACTAACCCCAATAAGAGGATCATTTTTCCTAAAGGAGATATTGAACTAAGAAAGGCCGTTCGCTTCATAATAATATAAGATTTTTAAAGAATGGCAAAATTAATATTTTTGCAGATCAAAATAGTTATACATATAAACAAGATAGTTGATTAAAATTGATAACATAGAACTTGGCGAATTTCCCATACTTCTGGCTCCCATGGAAGATGTAACAGATCCTCCATTCAGGTGGGTATGTAAGATGTTCGGTGCAGACATGATGTACACAGAATTCATTTCTTCAGAAGGTTTAATAAGAGACGCTGAAAAGAGTGTGAAAAAACTTGACTTTGATGAATTTGAACGCCCCATAGGCATACAGATCTTTGGTCACGACATTGATTCTATGGTAAAGGCAGCACAATACGCTGAAAGGGCTAATCCGGATGTAATTGATATCAACTATGGGTGTCCTGTTAAAAAGGTTGTAGCAAGAGGTGCAGGTTCCGGTATCCT
>CALCGQ010000243.1 GCA_937901015.1 uncultured Bacteroidota bacterium
CCCACTGCATCCATAGAAACTACTACTGTTTTTTCTGAGGTTAATTATTATGAAACGCATGATAATAAACTGGTTTTCGCCTTTCTTTTTGCTACTGGAGCCAGGGTATATGTAAACGATTTGTTTAATGTGCATCTCAATTTTTCCTATATGGGATCCACAATGAACTTTGAATACTTAAGAAATAATAAAGAAATTAGTCAGGAAGTACACATAGGGGTGCTCTCAATTCAAGCAGGTGTATCTTATGCCCTGTAGAATTTATACGAATTAGTAATACTAACTAAATGATAATAGCGATAATAATATTTGCAGTTGTAATGTTTCACCTACTGGTTGGACTCGGATATATGATCTATAAAGTCGTAAAAAAACCATCAACTAAGGATAATGCTGTGGAATCTGAATCTGCATCCGATGCTAATCTGAAATCATAGATATAAATTCATCTTCTGAAATTATTGGTACACCTAACTTCTCAGCTTTAGTTTTCTTAGCAGGCCCCATGTTGCTTCCAGCTATTAAAAAGCCCGTTTTTGAAGAAATCGAACTCGTATTTTTACCGCCATATTGTTCAACCATCGATTTTAATTCATCACGAGAGTGATTTTCAAAAACACCGCTTACAACAAATGAGCTTCCTCCCAGGATATTAGATGAAGGTAAACTACTCTCACTCATTTCAAGGTTTAAACCGGATTCCTTTAAATTATAAATAATATCAAGGTGCTCAGGTTTTTTAAACCAGTCCATCAACGATACTGCTATTCTTTCACCAATCTCGTCAACTTCAATAAGTTCCTCAAAGGATGCCGATTTCATTATTTCAATACTTCTGAAATGCGAGGCCAATTTTTTTGCTACAGTTTCACCCACAAATCTTATCCCTAATGCGAAAAGCACACGCTCAAATGGAATTTGTTTTGATTTCTCAACTCCACTAATTATATTGTTGACAGTTTTTTCCTGGAAACTTATTCTACTATCCTTCTTGCCACCTTTTCCTGGAATTACTTTCTCTAAACCTAATAACATCTCAGGCTTTAATTTATAAAAATCAGCAGCTGAATTTACTAGTTTATTATCAAATAGCATCTCTATTTTACCTTCTCCCAAACTATCAATATTCATTGCTTTTCTGGATATGAAGTGCTCTAGTTTACCCTTTATCTGCGGAGGACAATTGTCTTCATTCGGACAGTAATGTGCAGACTCATCCTCTTTTTTGGTAAGACTAGTCCCACATTCTGGGCAAGATGTAATGAAACTTACAGGTTTGGAACCTACTAATCGTTTCGAGGTTACTACTCCTACAATTTTAGGAATTATTTCACCACCTTTCTCAACATAAACATGATCATTATAATGTATGTCTAGGTTTTTAATAACGTCCGAATTATGCAAACTCGCTCTTTTAACAACCGTTCCGGCAAGCTGAACAGGTTCTAAATTTGCCACAGGGGTTATTGCTCCCGTTCGTCCTACCTGATACGATATGTATGATAATACAGTTTCAACTCTCTCTGCTTTAAACTTATATGCAATGGCCCAACGCGGGTTTTTTGCTGTAAATCCAAGTTGTTTCTGTTGTATAAAACTGTTAACCTTTATAACAATACCATCGATCTCAAAATTTAACTCTCTACGACCTTTATCCCAGTCGTTTATAAATTCGAAAATCTCGCTTGTATTCTTGCAAACGGCAATATTCTTCGATACTTTAAACCCCATCTTAGCTGCCGCGAGTAAGCTATCGTAATGTGAAGCAATTCCTTGGACTTTGCTTGGAATATAGTATAGATAACAATCAAGTGGACGTCTGGCTACTTCATTGGGATCCTGCATTTTCATTGATCCTGAAGCTGCATTTCTTGGATTTGCAAAAGCTTGCTCTCCAATATCTTCCCTTTCTTTATTCATGGTATTAAATCCATCAATGTTCATGAAGATCTCACCTCGGATTTCAATCTCTTCCGGAAATTCACCCTGCAATCGTAAAGGAATACTTTTTATGGTTCTAACATTATTGGTAACATCATCTCCATTCACGCCATCACCCCGTGTAACTGCCTTATCAAGTATACCATTAACATATGTAAGACCAATTGAGAGACCATCATATTTTAGCTCACAAACATATTCCACATCATCGCCTGTTATTTTTCTAACTCGCGTATCGAAATCAACTATTTCTTCCTCCGAATAGGTATTCGCAAGTGATAGCATTGGGTATTTATGGACTACAGTTTTAAACTCTTTTGTTGGTTTGCCACCGACACGTATTGTTGGTGAGTCTAATCTAACAAATTCAGGATGAGTTGATTCCAGCTCTTCAAGCTCTTTTAGTAGAATATCAAAATCGTAATCGCTTATTGTTGGATTTGATAGCACGTAATATTCATGGTTGTATTTTTCAATTAACTCAACCAGATGGTCTATTCTGTCTTTTGCAATTTTATTATCCATTATTGTCAGAATTGTTTTTAATGTGAGATATTATTCTCTTTACAACCAAATCGTTATATATAAGGGGAATATCATGTCCCATTCCTTCTATCCACAAACTGTCAGCATTAGGAATATTTTCAAATGTTTTTAAGCCATGTGAAAAATCAATGAGAGGGTCAGATTTACCATGAATCACCAAAGTAGGTATATTAAGTTTTTTAAGATCATCATATCTCGACCCAGATTTCATGGTGGCAGCGATATGCTGTTTCGATGCATCAGGATTATATCCATTCCTATTTCGGAGATTATATAGAACTGATCCTGAGATTTCTTCCAGATCAAGATCGTATTTATTGTCACCCATAAGTAGCAGTCGTGAAGTTATTTGCAGTTTAATCTGATTTGATTCATTGTAGAATAATCCATATCTGATTTGTGCTAGCAACAAACTGGTAACCATATCCATATTAATGGATGGTAGCTCAGGGTCCATAATATCGCCTGTTGATATCATAGAAACAAGTGTTGTAACACGCTCCGGATGATGGATTGCAATGGTTTGAGCTATCATTCCTCCAAAAGATGCTCCAACAATATGTGCCTTTTCAATTTCAAGTGTGTCAAGAATAGCAATAACATCATCGGATAAGTCTTCTAGAGAGTAGGTGTTTTCCTCAGTCCAGTCTTCTATCCAATCTGACATACCTGTACCACGGTTATCGTACCTTACCACATGATAACCACTATCTACTAGTGAGTTAACAAAATAGTTAGGCCAGGCCAACGCATCATTGGAAATACCCATAATCAGTATTATATGCCCTCTTATGGTATCTTTTGGTTGTATTGACTCGTACCATATTTTGGTATCGTCATTTATAGCATATCCTTGTTTTCCCTTAAGTTTGTATTGTGATTTTTCAAGAGTTCTGTCAATTATCTTATTTGTAAGATAGGGGAGTTCAGGGAGTTTAATATCGATATATATCATTGCACCGATCATCAAAACAACAACAACAGAAATCACAATAATGAAGATTTTCTTTACCAGTTTCATATCCTATGTTTTGAATGATTGCTCATAGTGCTATACTGCAAATATAGTTAGACTGTATGAGAAAAGATATGGAAGCCGTTTAATTATTACTCTATTATCCTTGGATTTTATTCGGAATTACAGCCTTATTCCTGTAAATATATATATTCTGATTTGAATTTATTGGGTTCAGCCAGAACATTACTCTATCCATAAATCCTGGTTCTATTAGAACTTCAAATTCAAGATCAGGATATATTTCCATCATATCCTTTACTCTATTGTCTAGATTATCAGGTTGATAAAATAATACAAACCCATGTTGTTCCTCTACGGGTTTATTTTGGTGGTTATTTTTAAACTCTGAAAAATCATCACCCCTCATGAAGGTATTATAATTATACCAACCTTTAAGATAAAATTGAGGTGGAAAACCAAGTACATTTTTATTAGCATCTTCAATGATAAAATTGTTAATGTCTTCATAATTTGACATATAAACCATGCTTTCCACACGAGCTTGTTTGGAATACATACAAGTAATGGGAATAATTACAATGAAGTTAATAACCCAAAAGAAAATCCATGAACCCTTTACAAACTTTCTTCCTGCTTTACCCGAGAAGTATTTTGTGCTTAATTCATTCCAGCCAATTATCCCAATAATTATTAGTAGTGGCATAATTGTTACAACGAACCTTTCCTGTTTGTTTGGATAATATGAATGGAATATCATAAATACCAGAACAGGAATAAAAATGATAAGAAGTTTCTTCCATTGCTGGAAAAATCCCGCAAATAGAAACAAACTTATGGGAGGAATCAGGATTCCAGCAAGAAACAATAGATAGGTGTACCATGGACTTACAATATACAATGCTGCATTATGCATATTATAATCAACATACTCAATCATTTGAACGAATGGTTTCCCCCATACCATATAATCAATTCCGCCCTGGAATATTATAATGGACAAAATCCCACCCAAGGTAAGAACTATTGTTTGTTTAAACTGTCCTTTAATGAGCATTACAAGTCCAAATGCACCTATTATCAATCCTGTTTGAAATCTAGTATTAAATGCTAAACCAAAAACAAATCCAGCCCATAACCAGGTTAATATTTTTGTTTTATCATTTGAAGAAACGATGATATATAATCCATATAATAAGAATGGTATACTCACATATTCAACCAAATTTCGAACACTAATCATTGGGAAAAACCAGAATAATGCCAGTATCCAACCTACCAGTTTTGCATTTTCGATATTACTTAATTTAAGAGTAATTAAGTAGCCATAATATATAATTAATAATGACCATGAACCGTGCAATAATCTGATTATATACATTTTCTGTTGTGGGTCAACAATTCCAATGGATTCAAAGAAAGAGAATAATAAATAATGCATTCCCACATAAAAGAAGCTAAAGCCTTCAGGAATATTGGTCCCATCAGCATTTGGTAACCATGAATAAAAGTCCACACCATCGACCCATGACTGTGCTATCTCAATTATCAAAAATTGATCATCATGCCATCCATAACCTTTTGAGAAGATTATTGCAAGTAACCTAAAGAATATTCCCACAAAAAGAATAGTCTTTAAAGGATTTGATTGATAATATGTTTGTATTCTAGTTAAGTTCAAAATTATAGTAATAAGTATTTTGTAAACTTTTTCCTTTTTTATTTGTAGCCAAAGTCACCGACATAAGTAATTGTTCACTTACGATCGAGATAATTACCATGCTACCTTTTGCCTTGAT
>CALCGQ010000244.1 GCA_937901015.1 uncultured Bacteroidota bacterium
GGACAGGAATTACTCCACAAATATTGATGATTTAAAATTTGAATTTACAGAACTTAAGAATCCTACTTTTATTCCTGAACTAGTTATTAACACAGTTAATTCTCTTGATAACAAAGTATTAGCCGAGAATATTAATTACAAGATATTATACTCTTCAACGAGTAAAACTATTGTAATTCAAGATAATTTTAGTGCAGATATTTTTTCAAGGATAACCTATTATAGTGACAAACAAATTAAGGATAATACTATTGTTACTGAAGCAAAATGGAAATTCAGAGGAAAAAAACAATCCGGTAAAAAGAAAGAGTTAAGGTTTAAAACAACAGATAAAGGTGGCAAGATAAAGCTTAGTATTTTTTGTAATGAAGATAATGGCAAATTGAAATTCACTGTCGAGAATCGTTATGTTAGAAAACAGAGTAACTATCGTGAATCCCTTGTATTTGAATACGTCCAACCAGTAACTGAAATATATCGGAATAATCGGAAAGTTGATACTTCTGACTTTCAGGATGAGTATTGGCTTGATAATGAAGGTGTGAAGATTGGTGATGGAGATAACTCAGCAATTATATACCATGTTCCTGAGATTTCTTCACTGCAACTAGATAACATTAATCAGCTACTTTTTGTAAACCTCGACTATGAAAAGGATCACCCTTTTTTCAGGTTTCCATTGAATCCTGATAGCAACGATTGGAAAAAAGAGGAATCATTCAGTTACCATAAGAGAGGTGAGAAACAGGTTTCTTCCTTTTCAATGGTTATTGGAAATCCTGCTTCTACTATTCCCCGTTTTATGAAAAACCCAACTGGGTTTGAAGCCACTTATATATGGACTGAACATGCTGATTATAGTGATATAAGAACTAACAGAGCAACATACTTTGGATCAGAAAATATACATAGTTCAGATAGTGCCACCGGAGGATTTGTTTACCACAACATACCAATTACCAAGAGTGTGTTTTACGATAATCCCGATAGCATATCAAATTTCAATGCATCAAATGAAGTCTTCACATCTCTTGAAAGTACAATTCTAACTGATTCAGAGTTTTCAGATTTCCTATTCCAAATAGCTGAAAAAGGAAGCGATATTTGTCTGCATACTCCGGAACAATTTACAACAACCAGAGAAAGGTTAAAAGATGCTCTACTATATATGCAAATGAATTTTGGATCACCATCTTGGATTGATCATGGTAACAATAACGGCCCTCAAAACAATCGTGAAGATCTAATTTGTGACGCAACATTGAAGAAGTCGCCGTTCTATGCAATAGATATATGGAATTCGTTTGGCGTGAAGTATTTGCATAATGCTTACTATGAAGAGCTTAATACATATAAAGATTGGCAATTTGAGGCATCATTGGAAAAACCATTTAGTGGTTATGGCGATTTTTTTCCAAAGCCCGATTATTACCTGCATCCAACAAGAACAAAAAATTTATATCACTGGACTACCACTAGCGCATTATTTGTAAAGGAACATCGGATTTGGAACTACCTATTTAATCTTAAGAAGATTGAAGATATGGTGGATAACTGGTACGTGGAAATAAATCATGTTTATCCGGCTTGGGTTGACCCACAAAAAGGAATGTGGACCTGGGGTTCTGATTCAACAATAATTTCCCAACCAGGTTTCAATCAAGCACTTTCCAACCTTGCTTACTTCCGTGATATCGGACGTCTTAATATCACAACCATTGCTGATTTTCTGGATTACAGAACTGCCATAGACAATATTGAATATCATCTACTTCCTGATGGTAGAGTTATGTTGACCAACAATAATGATTTTGATATTGAAGGATTATCCATGGTTGGGAATGCAAAGTTAGTAACAGTTGATGGTACTATACCACATTACAAAATGTCACAAAACAACATCATCTTTTGGTTTAACCTTGATGCAAATAGTAGCAAATTAATTAGATTGATAAAGTAATCTCAACAATTATCCTCCTAAGCGTAGTCTGGAGACTACGCTTAGAGACAGGTCTGGAGACTACGCTTAGAGACAGCATTTTTTGTTCTCATTGCGATCCTTAAAAAACTAGAATTATAGAACTGAGTGCAATCAATGATATTGTAACAGCACCTATGCCTATTTTTGATTAATATTGTCATTCGGTTCAACACAATAACCAGTATGACAAAAAAAATAGCAATTATAATCTTTGGAATTGTGTTATGGTTCCTACCCCATCCACCTGAAATTAGTGCTGAAGCATGGCAATTGTTCGCAGTTTTTATTACTACCATTTTCAGTGTAATAATTGGAGCATTTAACATTCTGGTGGCTTCAGTTCTTGGAATGGTAATAGCAGTAATTACTGGAACAATTGAACCAAAAACTGCCTTTTCGGGTTTCTCAAATGATATTGTTCTATTAATAGTTGTTGCATTTCTAATTGCAAAAGCGGTTGTTAAGTCTGGGCTAGGAAAAAGGATAGCACTATTAATGATCAGGCGTTTTGGAAGCACCACACTTGGTTTGGGCTATAGTGTAATTGCAACAGATATGATTATTGCACCAGCATTCCCAAGTAATACAGCACGTTCGGGACTATTATTTCCAATTATTTATGCAATCTCAATTGTTAATGGTTCCGATCCTGAAAAAGGTACAGAGAAGAAATTGGGAAGTTTTCTAATGTTTACTAGTATGTTTGGGATTGGTCTTTCATCAGCAATGTGGCTTACAGCTATGGCTGCCAACCCAGCTGGTGTTGTAATCGCAGAAAACTATGGGGTGCATATTGGTTTTGGCACCTGGATTCTGGCATCATCAATACCTTCTATTATTGCTGCAATTATCATCCCATGGGTTCTGTATAAAATATATCCGCCAGAAATTAAGAATACTCCAGATGCACCCATCCATGCCCAGAAAGAACTCAAGAAAATGGGTAGTATGAGTCGTGATGAAATAATTACTGCAATAATTTTCATACTGCTGGTAATCTTCTGGGCACTATCAGATACTTTGAATATAAATAAGACTATTATAGCATTTATGGGTTTTGGATTACTACTTGCCACAAATGTTTTTAAGGTAAAAGATGTAAAAAAGGAGGGAGAAGCCCTCACCACCATGATTTGGTTTGCAATACTTTATATTATGAGTAGTCAGTTAAATGAACTCAAGTTCATGGATTATGTAGGCGCCGTTATGGCAGAACAAATTGAATTTTTACCAAAACGAATTGCTTTTGTACTATTGGTGTTTGTTTATATTGCCCTACATTATTTGTTTGTGAGTCAAACCGCACACATGCTAGCACTTCTTGGTGTTTTTCTTGGTGCTGCAGTAAGTTTAGGAATTGACCCTGCACCATTGGCTTTAATGTTATTATTTGCCACCAACTATTTTTCAGTAATAACGCCACAAGGATCAAGTTGCAATATTCTCTATATTAGCAGTGGGTTTATCACACCAAATGAAGTTTATAAATATGGTGGAATACTTGTATTCCTAAGTTTTGTTATTTATATGGTTTTTGGTTTGCCGTGGATTTCATTGGTTATTTGATACCCATTCACTCATTCACTCATTGTATCATTGCTCCTCCTTAAAAAACCTCTTTCGCAATTTTCTGGATATTATCAGATTTACCCATTGTATAATAGTGAAGTACAGGAACATTTGCAGCTTTTAACTCTTTCGATTGCTGAATTGCCCACTCAACACCTACTTGTCTAACCTCCTTATTATCCTTACACTTAAGGACTTCCTTCACAAGATCAACCGGGAGGTCTACACCAAATGTTTTAGATATATTAATGAGGTGATTCTTGGTGGAAATTGGCTTTAACCCTGGAATAATTGGAACAGTAATACCTTTCTCGCGGCATAACTTTACAAAATCAAAATATTTCTGATTATCAAAAAACATTTGCGTTACAATATATGAAGCACCCGCATTGATTTTCTTTTTCAAGAAGTACAAATCACTATCCATATTTGGTGATTCTCCATGTTTTTCAGGATAACCAGCTACACCAATGCAAAAGTCCATTGATCTTGTATTCTCAAGATGTTCATCCAGATAAATTCCATTATTAAGCTTGGTGATTTGCTCAATTAAATCAAGAGCATGTTCATTACCGTCGGGTTCCGGTACAAAAACTCTGGTTCCGGGTTGTGGATCACCTCTAACTACCAAGAGATTATTAATCCCTAAGAACTGCAGATCTATGAGAGCATTTTCAGTATCCTCACGGGTAAAGCCACCACAGATGATATGTGGAACCACATTTATCCCATACCTGTATTTAATGGCTGCTGAAATACCAACTGTACCAGGTCGTTTACGGATTGTTTGTTTACGAAGTAATCCTTTCCCAGCATTTTCATATACTACCTCCTGCTGGTGATAGGTAATATTGATAAATGATGGGTCAAACTCCACAAGAGGATCGATGGCTTGTTCTGTTGATTCAAAATCATGACCTTTAAGAGGCGGCAATAATTCAAAAGAAAACAAAGTTCTGTTTGCCTGTTCTATATGTTGTAATACTGTTTTTTGCATTGTATTATTTTTTTATTGTCTCTTTTTTCTGTCATTCTGAACGAAGCGAAGAATCTCTCAAATTATACTAGCTATTGAAAATATTTCTCGCATTGTTCATAATTACATAATATTCATTGGTAATAATCGCTTAACCTCACTCTCACTGGTATTCTTCCTGTTGGAATAGTCGGTTAATTGATCAGCATTAAGTTTTCCCACATTAAAATATTGTGAATCAGGATGAGCGAAGAAATATCCACTTACAGATGCTGCAGGATACATTGCGAAATTATCAGTTAGGCTAACACCAGTTGCATTTTCTGCATTCAGCATATCAAATAGTATCGCTTTCTCACTATGATCAGGACATGCTGGATAACCGGGTGCAGGTCGTATTCCTTGATATTTTTCTCTTATCGTTTCTTCTACATTCAGATTTTCATCTACTGCATAACCCCAATAATCTTTACGAACCTTACTGTGTAAAAATTCAGTTGCAGCTTCTGCCAATCGATCAGCAATAACCTTCAGCATAATTGCACTATAATCATCATTTTCTGCCTCAAAACTTGAAATATGCTTTTCGATTCCTAACCCAGCAGTTACCACGAAACCTCCAAAATAATCTGCTACTCCTTCGGTTTTAGGTGCAATAAAATCACTTAAACATAGGTTTGGAATGTCTTGATCTTTTTTCTCTTGATTTCTCAGGAAGCAAATTCTTTTCTCCTCACCAT
>CALCGQ010000245.1 GCA_937901015.1 uncultured Bacteroidota bacterium
TGATAACTGAAATCTCATCTCAGTATAATGTAGATATGGAGAGAATTTATGCTGCAGGATACTCAAACGGTGGCATGATGGCATATGGGCTCGCAAATTATAAAAGCGACTTAATTGCTGCGGTAGCATCCGTTTCCGGAGTAATGTTAGAATGTACAGGATCTACCAGTCATCCTATGCCGGTAGTACATCTTCATGGAACCTCTGATGGTGTTCTTCCATATAATGGGAGTAGTGATTGGAGCTCGGTACAAAGCACGTTAGACTATTGGATTAATTTCAATAATACAGTTTTAACCCCAACCGTAACAAGTGATAACAATATTGAACATTATGTTTATGATCAAGGAGATAGCTTAGTTTCTGTTGAGCATTACAAATATATTGGAGGAGACCATGTTTGGTTTAGCGCAACTTTTCAAGGTCAAAACACATCTGAATTGGTTTGGAATTTTGTATCACGATATGACATAAATGGATTGAGATAAAGAATAAAAGTGCATAACAATGTATATAAAATCATAGCTCTTTCCTCGCTACGCTTCATACACGATACCGTTACCTGCAATACAAGAAATTGCTCCAATGAAAAACCTAAACTACAATGAATTGAATTTCAGAGAAGCAACAGCAGATGATATTGCACAAATTCAAATTGTTAGAAACTCAGTAAAAGAAAACATTTTGTTGAATCCTGATTTGGTTACGGATGAACTTTGTTTGGAGTTCATCACCAGCAGGGGAAAAGGTTGGGTGTGCGAATCTGATAATCAAATTGTGGGATTTTCCATTGTTGATTTGAAAGAACGAAATGTTTGGGCTCTTTTCTTAAACCCAAATTATGAGCGTATCGGAATCGGAAAGCAATTACAGAAAATCATGTTGGATTGGTATTTTAACCAAACCTCTGAAAATATTTGGTTAGGAACAGATCCGAATACAAGAGCTGAACATTTCTATAGAAAATCTGGATGGACCGAAATTGGAATACATGGAAATGGCGAAATAAAATTTGAAATGACTCAAGAAAACTGGAAAAGGTACTGCAGGTAACATCGGCTATAGCAAACGCGGATTGACTGCTTAAAAATGAAGATATTACAACTAAATAAATTTACGATAGGCGGACAAGAAAGCGGTTTCAAAAGTCCCGCACTTGCCATAGACAGTTGGTGAGTGCCTTAAGGCATTTTGCGTTTTTTTATCCGAACTGTGCTATTGATCCCGATGTTTTGGAGAGACCGCAAAAGCAGCGAAAGCTGCCCGTTGTATTGAGTATGGAGGAGGTAAAACATATTTTACAAGTCACCAAGAATCTAAAACATAAAGTGGCCTTTGCGTTATTGTATAGTTCCGGATTGCGGGTTGGGGAGCTTTTAAATTTGGAGTTGCGGTCATTCGATTTCGATCGACGAATGATCTATGTCCAAAGCGGTAAGGGTGGTAAGGATCGTTATGTACAATTGGCTGAAAGTTTGATTCCAATGCTAAAAACCTATTATCATTCTTATGGCCCAAGACAGTATTTTTTGGAGGGCCAAAAGGGAGGGCGTTATACCGCAAGTAGTATTCGTGCAGTTTTAAGACAAAGTTGTAAATTAGCATCTATAACGAAGCCGGTTACACCTCATACGCTAAGGCATAGTTATGCTACCCATTTAATGGAAAGTGGGACTGGGATACGTTATATCCAGGAACTGTTGGGACATAGTAAACCTGAAACTACGATGATATATACCCATGTTAGCAGCCATAACATTAGCGATGTGGTGAGTCCACTTGATTTGATGGTAAGTCGATTTCGGATTCCCGAAAAAAGCTTAGATGAACTTTCCTTTGGTAGGACACAGTTTCCGAATAACCGCAATAAAATGTAATTTATAACTAGTTAGCTGTAACCAAATAAATACAAGTTGAGTTTAAAAATTATACATATTACATTATTGACTTTTCTTTTAGCCTTTACATCCTGTAATGGAAAAACAAGAGATGAAAAGAAATCAACAACTGTAAAAAGCACTACAGAAAGTGCCAAAATTCAAGTCCCAGAAAATGGATTTTATAATGGTATTGTTGACAAAGATGGAACTCTTTGGTTTTGCAGCAATGGAGGTGGTATTTATCATTATGATGGAAAAGTATTTAAAAATTTCACCAAGGAAAATGGCTTAAGTAGCAATCAAGTTTTTTCAATTACTTCAGACCAAAAAAACAATCTATGGTTTGGAACCCAAAACGGTTTGACCAAATACGACAGGAAACAATTTGAATCTATTGCTTTGCCATATCAAGACACAACAAGTGGATGGATTGGAAAAAAATATCCGGTTCTTAACCCGAATGCTGTACATTCATTAG
>CALCGQ010000246.1 GCA_937901015.1 uncultured Bacteroidota bacterium
TACAACTTTTTTTTTGATAAAAAAGTTGCCAAAAAATCAAGAAAGAATAATGCTATCTGCCCGCAAAAAGCCCAACACACGCACGCCGACATTCTTTCTGGCCTGCGCTCTTTATGATTAATTGTAATGTTTAATAAAACCTGTCCCACTTATAAAAATATTAATCTTGAATCAAACGAAACATAATAAAACAGTGTAAAGTTAGATTTGTCAGTATTCGTGAGGATAATTATAATTTGCCAAGAAATTCAGCATGATCCATAATATGGACATGTTGTTTAGCAATACTAACTAAACATCAAAATGAGCATTGTAATTTGTTTCTTTTATCCCTGTATTTCTTTATAAATTATTTCCGTAGCTACGGCTATGCAAATAATTTATTCATCATTCAGAAAAATAACAATTCAAATTCTTAAGGTTCATTCCGAAATTTAATTGGTATAGTTAATCGTTCGATTTCTTAATGGAACCCAATCCGTTTGAATTGAAATTTTTAGTTTCAGGATCACCCTTATATTTTATGGAACCAACACCATTTATTGTGGCTGTAAGTGAATTGCTTGCACTTACTTGCGCGCCACCAACACCAGAAACTGTAACTGTTGTTGTTGAAGTGGTGAAATCATAACCATCAAAATTCCCAACTCCCTCAACTCTAATTGTACTAATTGTTGAGTTACCGACTATTGTAAGAGACCCCGTTCCATAAATATTGCCAGTAAAATCCGAACAATTAATGTTTAAGTCCATGCTACCTGTACCTCTAAGTGAAGCTACCATGTGTGTTGTAGAAAAACTCTCTGACATCGTTATTGAACCAACTCCTCCAAGTGAAATATCTTCGATGGATTCAAAATATATCTTTATTACAACTGACTTAAAGAGCTTATTTATATTCTTAGATTTTTCTGTGGTACTAACAATCAGTGTGTTTCCCTTATTTTCAACATCAATATAGTTGAAAACATCTGCAGATTTACTTTCTATTATTACTTTATGTTCATCTGAAGGGATAAGCTCCCATTGTGCTGAACCTTCAAGTTTGATTTTAGTGAAAGGGTCTACATTTATCTCCTTTGTTTCTTGAGCAAAAATGGTTATTGTGAAAAATATTATTGCTAGGGTTGAAATTATTATTCTGTAATTCATGATATTTTTGTTTAATAATGTGTATTTGTAAAATTAGATAAAATTAAATTCTGCTATAAAGACACGTTATTATTCAATAAGTTACATTATTGATAACTATTTCATGAAATTTAGGTGATAATTATGAAAAATCATCCAATATATGAGTAGTTCTTACATCGAACCGAGCCAATTAATTGAGCTGAAGATTAGTCCTATTTCGATTGCTGATACTCATAAATAGCTTCACTCACATTAATGATATAATCACCAATTTTCTCATTAATTGAGAACATATCACTATAGATTGATCCTACCTTATGCTTGTATTTCTTAGCCTTAAGGTCTTCAATATGTTGTTGGCGAAGTTCATTTCTCTTATTGTTAATCATAACTTCAATGGAGTTAGCATGTTCAACTTCCATGCTGGAGAAGTCCTCTTCAATATTTTTGTTCATCACAACAAATGCACTATTAATAATTTCTGCCATACTTGCAAGTGAGACCAATTGATTTTTAGTGAATTCCAACTTCATTTGTTTCATGTTATCAATCACTTTTGATAACTGATAAATGGAATCACCCACACTTTCCATATCATCAATAATCTTAAGCATGGCACGGATTTTAATGGAGCTCACATGACTAATTTCACCTTCAGAGATTTTTGTCAGATACTCAGCTATCTCTTGTTCGAGGTTGTCAGTTATTTGTTCGTATTTTTCAACTTTGGATAATAGCTTATAGTATTTCTTTGACTTAGGATCATCTAATATGCTTTGTATAAAGGAATACATCTTTTGAATCCTAAGACCAAAATTTAGTATTTCTTTCTGTGCCTGCAATGTTGCCAACTCACTGGTTGAGAATATCCCAGAATTGATATATTTCAATCTGAATTCCTCATCATCTTCACCTTTATCAGGTACCATTCTGGTTGCAACTTTGGCTATGAGTGGAGCAAATCCTATTAGTATTAGTGTATTGATGACATTAAAACTTGTGTGAAAAACCGCAAGTCCAATGGGATATACTCCTTTTACACTATCAAAGTCACTTTGTGATAAGTCTGTTTTGAGTAATGATACTCCATGTTTTTGCTGAACGAACATATCAATTCCCATTAAGAAATAATGAAAGAAAGCAACCATCCAGACAACACCAAAAATATTAAAAATAAGGTGGGCTCTGGCAGTTCTTTTTGCTGAGACATTAGCTACTATTGCTGCAATATTTGCGGTTATGGTTGTGCCTATATTTTCTCCTAGTACCATTGCTGCTGCAAGTTCAAAAGGAATAAGTCCGTTATAACACATTACTAATGTCAGTGCCATTGTAGCACTTGATGATTGGATTATTATGGTTAATAAGGTACCTACACCAATAAAGATTAAGGTGGATAAAAATCCCAGATCCGTAAATGAAGCAAGAAAATTTAATGCTTCTGGGTTGCCATTAATATCTGGTACCGATTCTTTTAAGAATTGTAATCCGATGAAGAGAATTGCAAAACCAATGATGAACTCCCCCCAAGATTTCGTTGTGCTATTTTTTGAAAAGAATAAAGGGAAACTAATTCCAATTAATGGTAATGATAAAAAACTCAGACTTACTTTAAATCCAAGTAATGCAATTATCCATGCAGTAATTGTGGTTCCAATATTTGCACCCATAATTACTCCCACTGATGCAATTAGTGACAGTAGACCCGCATTTACAAAACTTACAATCATTACTGTTGTAGCTGATGAAGATTGTATCGTTGTTGTTATTAATATTCCGGTAAAAACGCCCTTAATCCGACTGTTAGTCATTGCTGCCAGAATTTGTCTCATTTTGCTGCCAGCAACCTTCTGTAATGCCTCACTCATGAGCTTCATTCCATATAGAAATAGCCCTAATGCTCCTACAAGTGTAAGAACTTTTCCAATAATTGATAGTATTTCACCCATCCCTTGAGTTTATTATTTATGGGCCAATATTACAGTATATTTTTTTTAGATTGATTATTAATAGCTGTTGGTTTATGCAGAATTTCTTTATAATTTTATTTCATATTGCAACATTTACTATTATTACATATTCAAGAATTATTATTCATTATACTGGCAAATAATGAACGCTGACAATACCATCATTGATATAGAAAATAAATATCATGAACTATTTCATGGCAACCCTCTATGTATTCAAGCACCTGGTAGAATAAACCTAATTGGTGAGCACACTGATTATAATGATGGATTCGTACTTCCTGCTGCTATCAACATGTCGATATATTTTGCAATCGGTAAGAATAATGAAAATGTATTTAGTTTTTATTCATTGGATTTTGGGGAGTTGTTCACCTTTAAGGATGGTTGTGCTATAAGTGATACTTACCCTTGGGCGAATTATTTACTTGGAGTTATTGCCCAATTTAAAAAACTAGGTATTGATATCACAGGGCTAGACTGTGTTTTTGGAGGAAATATTCCTATTGGTGCTGGATTGTCTTCGTCTGCAGCTCTAGAGTGTGGGTTTGCTTTTGGGTTAGATAATATTTTTGAATGCAATCTAACTAAATATGATCTAGTTAGTATGGCTCAAAAAGCTGAACATGAGTATGCCGGAGTAATGTGCGGAATAATGGATCAGTTTGCAAGTGTATTCGGTAAAAAGGATCATGTATTTCGGTTGGATTGCAGAAGCCATGATTACAATTATTTCCCTCTGGAAATGAATAATCATATTATTGCTCTGGTGAATACAAAAGTTGAACATGAGCTGGCTTCATCGGAGTATAATGAAAGACGTAAAGAGTGTGAGCAAGGTGTTGATATTCTGAAGGAATTTAATTCGAGTATAGTTTCGTTGCGTGATGTTGATGAATCACTATTAATAGAAAATAAAGGTGATTTCAATCCCATAGTTTATAATAGATGTCATTATGTTGTTTGTGAAAATCAGAGAGTAATTCGGGCATGTAGCGCACTTGAAAAATCAGACTTTCGTGAATTTGGTAAACTTATGTATCAATGCCATGAAGGGTTGAGGGATGAATATGAAGTAAGTTGCAAGGAACTGGATATACTTGTGGAAGAAACCATGGATATGGAATATGTACTTGGTTCTCGTATGATGGGTGGAGGTTTTGGAGGCTGTACAATTAATTTGATTACAGCAGGTTATGAGAATACTTTCAAAAATAAGATTACATCGATTTACACAAAAAAAACCGGGATAATTCCGGAAGTTTATTTCGTTAAGTTAGGTGATGGTGTTAGATTAATTAATCAATAAATAATATCAATGAATTCAAGTTTTACAATACTAGATTATGTAATTTTCGGACTTTATGCTTTAATTATTCTTTCAGTTGGATTATGGGTTTCGAGAGGTAAGAAAGGTGTCGAGAAGACTGCACAGGATTATTTCTTAGCAAGCAAGTCACTACCTTGGTGGGCCGTTGGAGCTTCTTTAATTGCTGCAAATATTAGTGCAGAACAGATGATAGGAATGTCGGGATCCGGTATGGCAGTTGGTTTAGCAATTGCTTCCTATGAATGGATGGCAGCCATTACCCTGATTATTGTTGGAAAGTATTTTCTTCCAATATTTATCGAAAAGGGGTTATATACTATTCCTGAATTCATTGAAAAAAGATTTAGCACTAATCTGAAAACAATACTTGCTGTTTTCTGGATTGCATTATTCATATTTGTAAATCTTACTTCCGTATTATTCCTTGGTGGAAAAGCCATTGATACTATTCTTGGTACTGGCGATGGTAGTATGATATTCACAGCAATTGTTTGCCTGGCTTTATTTGCTGCTGCTTATTCACTTTATGGTGGGCTTGCAGCGGTGGCATGGACTGATGTAATTC
>CALCGQ010000247.1 GCA_937901015.1 uncultured Bacteroidota bacterium
GTATAGGAACACTCTGTACTTAGCATTTCAATATCAATGCCTTTTTGCTGGTTGTAGAAAATAGAATTTAGGTAATTACCACCTGCATTATCACGAAAAGTTATTGCTCTTTTACCAGCATCATAACCACGACCTATGTATGTAGTATTGTAGATCACAGGGTTTGAATATGGTAAACCTACCTCTGGGTCAGTTCCACCATCATGTTCAGCTAGTCTGTCACCCCTATCAAATCCCTGAACACCAATCCAGAATTGCCCAGTACCATGATAACCCTGATCATAATCAAATGAATCATCACCACAAAAAGCTACCAAAATATTCCTTAACCGTGGTGCCCCTCCAAATATTTCAACACCATCATCACGATTTGCAAATACCTCAATAAATTCAATGGTAGTTTCACTACCAACTGCTCCAAGAGTTAGTCCATTAATTTCATTTCCTTCACCTATATCTGTTCCACCATGGCGTATTGATAAATATCTAATAATACCAGAGTTATCATTATCATCATCACCACCATAAATTCCTCGAGGTTCCGTTTGCGGAATCCCTTCAATTTGTTGCTCATTGGGAGAAGTATTTAGTATGGCATTACCTAAAAGAATAAGACCACCCCAAAGACCATCATCAAGATTTGCGACAGATCCATTTAAATCATCAGCTTCTGCGGTAAATACTATTGGTTTCTCAGCAGTTCCGTCGGCAATAAGCTTACCACCTCTTGCAATAATAAGAGCTGAGGCATTTTCACCTTGACCACCTTTTCCTTTTACTACAGTCCCAGGTTGGATAGTTAAAGTCTGTCCCTCATTTACAAAAACAAATCCATCAAGTACATAAATATTGTTTGATGTCCATGTTGTTGTTCCAGTACCACTCCCATCATCTGCTATTGTGATAGGTTCGTGTGATGTTCCATCCAAAGCAATAGATTTAGTTTGGGCACCGCTCATTGGGATTCCGTCAAAGTTATAGATGCTAATACCTGTTTTAGGCTTAACTGACAATATGGAGTTTGGAGCAGGTGTATCACTAAAACTAACTCTTATTTTAGCACTTTTTTGCGATGCTGAATGTGTTACTAAATAGCTTCCAGATGATAAGGTTATATCATCATAGATTACTGTAAAACTTTCTTTCGTAAGATCACCACTTTTATCATTGTTACCATATACCCCCTCGTTGAATGAAACTATAAGTTCATAAATTTTTTCGTTCCCTGAAATTGATATAGTAGTCATCACCGGAGCTGTTGCTTTAGGATTTGGATCTTCAGTCTTATTACAGGATGCGGCTATTATGCTTATTGTTAATAATATAGATAATATTTTTATTGATACTTTCATTGTAGTTGATTTTTTTTTGCAAAGATCAACTAGAAGTATTAATACATTATTAACCCAATATTAAGTCTTTGTTAATATTTAGTCCTCTGGCTGATGTTGTTGCCTCAATAAATCGTTGATTGTTTTTACCGGATTAAATGTAATTATTGGGGCTTCTACAAATATTGTTATCCAATCAGCCATGGCACCATTCCATAGGCCAGGCAATTCTTGTGCTTTAAGAGTACTACCTCCTTGAGATTTTTCAGAAATAAAACCAGTACTAGGATCAACAAAATATGCTAAATCAAAATTTTCACCTTTGAAATCTCTTACACCACAAACTAAATCAACAGGATTAAAGTGTGTTGCTTTGGATACGATATCTTTTTGTGTTTTATCAGACATATTCATCTGTGACGATTCTACTATTTGAAGTGATTTCTCATCATTGTCATTGGTTACCCAAAATGGTCCACCACCAGGTTCGCCCTCATTTTTAACCATTCCGCAAATGCGAATTGGACGATTTAGTTTATTAAATAAGAAATCAATTTTTTCCATTTCATCCCAACCTTTATAGGCATTGGGTATGTTTATATTTAATTGGGTTGATGCAAAATCTACAATCTCTTTAAGTTCATCCGAACTAACATTACCATCTTCAAGTAAATCAAGGTGAGTGAAAATATTATTTTGTAGCTTTAGTAATAGTCCTCCAATTACCTTTTTATAAAGATATGTGGTATCCCTCAATCTGTCGGGTACAATATTGTCGATGTTTTTGATAAAGACTATTTCTCCTTTTAGATCATTTAAATTTTCAATTAGAGCGCCATGACCGCCAGGTCGAAATAATAAGGATCCATCATCCTTTCTAAAAGGTTCATTATCCAGAGTTACTGCAATAATGTCTGTTGATGGCTTTTGTTGAGAAAAATTCACTTTATACTTAATACCAAACTTTTCTTCGTATTTCATTTTTTTTTCATCAACCTTTTCCTCAAATTTTGATTGATGTTCTTCAGAAACAGTAAGGTGAACTCTAGAGGTGCTTTCTGCGTCGGTGGAATAGTGGGCACCTTCAACAAGATGTTCTTCCACAGAAGTGCGAGGTTCATCGGGGTAGTCATGAAAAAGTAAAAGTCCTTTTGGGAGACTTGCATAATTCATACCCAGTTCCGTGATAAAATAATCGAGAACTGGTTTAAAATTCATATCAATTATCATTTTATCCAGATCATGACCATCTTTTTCCATAAGGTCTTTAAGCTTGGTGTAAAATGCGAACTTCTGTATATTATTGAAAAAATAATGTGCCGAATTAAAACTCTGATCTTTCAGATACTTTTCTTTACTTTCTTCAGAATTATCATATGCTTGGCTAAACTCAAATAGATGCTTAAACATTCTACTTGCAGCACCTGATGCAGGTACAAACTTTAAGATTTCATAATCCTTATAGTTATCGTCAAAATAGGCTACCAACTCTTTTACTTCCTCATCATTATATTGATTAAGTCCATTTCCGGGAGTTGCAGGATCTGCCAAATTAATAAAGGGAAACCCTTTTTTAAAGTTATTTATTTGTTCTTCAACTTTTTCCGATGTTAATCCTTTGCTGATTATTTGTTGTTGATCTTTTTCTGTTAACATGTACATATAATTTTGGTATAAAAATAAATATTTCACACCAGAAATTGAGGACTTTACATTAATTTAATATAAAAGCTATCAATATTAAGGGGCGGAGATGAAGAAAAAATAATTATTTTTGCAGCCTTATTAGCCCAGGTGGCGGAAATGGTAGACGCGCATGGTTGAGGGCCATGTCTTCGCAAGGGGGTGCAAGTTCGATTCTTGTTCTGGGCACTAAAGGTCGTGGTTAATACCATGACCTTTTTTTGTTACTTACCGAAGAATTTGATAATATCATATCTGCAATTAAAAGAGATTAAGCTTACTGGAATCACTTCCGCTATGCTAAAAATCATATCTTGCATGGAGTTAATAGAGATAGTTTTTTATCAAATCTAGATGTTGAAATTAGTTGTTATAATCTTACTTTTTCCTTTGGCTTTCGTTTCTTATGCACAAGAATTAAATGTGGGATTGGAGTTTACCGGTGGACCTACCCCAGGGGATGCATACATCGTAGCAATGGGACCAGTGATTGAATTTCGTCCACATCATTCTTTTGTCTCCATTAATTCAGGTCTTACTTTCTTGGTATACAAAAATGAATCCTTATTTACAATCCCACTTACACTAAAAGCAATTATTGGTAAAAAGTTTAGGTTCTGTCCTACATTAGGAGGTTTCATACGTGCCAATGGAAATGTGGGATATTCAGTTGGAGTTCATCTTGATTATCAGGTGAAAGAGAATTTGTTTATTTATCTGAAGGGTGAATATAATAGGGATTATTGGAAGGAGGAAGTTCCTTCCCATAATTGGGGAACCAGCGAAATAACTAGGCATGGGTCATCATTTTGGATTGGTATTGGGTTAAGGGTTAACCTGTTCTGAAAAAAGTATATTTATAAATATTTATAGCATGTATACAATAAAACTAGATGAAAATGATTTCCTTGAATTTCAACTGTTCAGAGCATCGAAATCAAAACGAATCAAGAGGAAAAGAATTACTACCTGGCTATTTTTAACAATATCAACGTTTATTTTGGCATATCTATTTATGGCGACTGGAAATAATACGGTAAGAAACTACTTTATAGTTTTAGGTGTGGTTTCGTTGTTTTTCTTTCCTTATTATCAGCGGTGGAGATATAGAAAACACTATTTAAAACATGTAAGGGAGAATCTTCATAATCAATTTCTAAAGGAAGCTCATATTAAATTTGATGCTGAATATTTGGTTACATATGATGATAAAAACGAAAGTAAAATCGATATTGCGGAGATTGATATTATCAATGAAACTTCAGAACATATTTTTGTGAAAACAAAACCTGGCCAATCATTAATTATACCCAAGAGATTTGTTGATGTTGATAAATTTATCAATGGACTGAATCAAATAACATCAGATGCCGGCATATTATGGAAAAGGGACCTAAGTTGGAAATGGAGGTAGTCCACAATTTTGTAGTTTCTTCATATAACCCATTTTTTAGATATTTTTGCACCTAAAATAACATCATAAATTTATTGACCATGAAAAATAAGCTTATTTTAATCCTATTAATTATTGTATTTGGTACTGGAGTATCTCACGCTCAGGATAGTGAGAAGTATTATATGAATAAAACAATATCTTATGATTTTGAAGATGCTACATCCAGATTAAAAGCAGCCTTAAAAGATCAGGGATTTGGAACAATCACAGAAATAGAAATGCATGAGAAACTTGCAGAAAAGGATTTTGAAATCAAACCGTATCGGATACTTGGTGTTTGTAATCCCGGTTATGCATATAAAACATTGCAAGCTGAAGAAAACATAGGGTTATTCCTGCCTTGTAAAGTATTGGTGAAATATGTTGATGAAACCACAACAGAAATAGTAATGGTAAATCCATCAGTATTAATGAAAATGCTTGGCAATAAGGACCTAATGAAAGTTGCTGATGAGGTTACATTAGGTTTTATGACCGCATTGGATGCACTTTAAAATCCGGAGTATAGTCTTTCATTAAAATGGAACTCCAATATTCAGGGCCCACTCATACTCATTTCTTTCTTCACTTTTAGAAACGATAAGTCGTAATGGTCCTATCCTTGAATTATGGCCAATTCCTATTCTCCAACCACTGAATGTATTATCTTCAAATTCTTCCTCGGTTTCAGATTGAAATTCAGCATAATCAACGAAAACCAATGCCTGAACTCCCATTTGTACAAACCAGTTTTTAAAAATCTTATACTGGCCTCCAATACCCATTAAGAGGAAGTTGTCAGTAGCCACATAGTTGGATCTGATTCCGCCGCAATTAAAGGAGTTGGGACGATTATTATATGTGAAACCACCCAAGAAAAACTTTTCTGTTAAAAATGCTTTACCTGTTTGTATTCCAAAAGTAAATTCAGGAATAATGGAAAATCTCTTTTTAATGAGAAAGTACTGTTTATACTCAAATGTGAATGTAGATATTATTTTTGATAAGTTTCCTAGAAATACTGATGTGTCGCTTTCATTTATGTTTGAATTGAAAGAATACTTAAAATCCATATTAAAGTAGGCACCTCTAGTGGGGAAAAAGGGATCATCAAGAGTGTTAACATTAAACTCTACTTTGTAGAAATCTATTTTGTAATTGACTTCACTTATATTATAATATGTATCCATTCCTTCCTTAAGTTTTATTTTATTAAACTGTTTACCACCAGATACCTTTAACATTGTGTTTCTGAAAGGTGACCAGGCAAGGCTGAGGTTAAAGTCGGCATGTGAGTACATATAATGTCCAAGGCTAATAGTTAAGCTGTCCTGAGTAATTATATCTCTCATTTTGTTTATCTGAAAATATGAGTTTAAAGCAAGTTCTATTCTTCTTCTCTTGGTGGGATAGTACTTATAGTTTAATCGCATTCGGGGATTTGCTGAAACAGATAAGTTAGTACTGGCACGGGTGGACTTCAAAAAAAGGTCGTTGTAGGCTACTCTAAATAGCGCATTCGGACCGTATGAATTATCATAATGTACCCCTAAGTTTACATTGCCACGGCTACCTTCTTCAACCCTTAGTACCAATATTGTTTCATCTTTTTCCTTCTCAATCCGATACGAAACTTTCTCAAATTGCCATGATGCATAAATCTTTTTTATTCCTTCATCAATATCTTTAGCATTGAGATCAGTTTCATTTTCAAGCTGACTCATTTTTATTATTGTCAGACTGTCAATACGATTACTCCCTTCAACTGAAATTTTGTTTATTCTGATCCCTCGAGATTCAATGTGACCTGGTACAATCTCAATGGGATCCCTTAATTTCGAGATTTTTTTTAGTTCTATGATTACTAAAGAGTCTCTGGCAGCTAATTCTCCGGCTGCAATTATCTCAGTGGATTTATTGAAATTGTCAGCTCCAAATTTACTTAGGTCAGGAATAATAAATAGATCCGTTTTTTCTGCTTGTGTTCTTGCATCAACAATACCTTGTACTGCAGAGCTTCTGGCAAGTATTTTAATCATTGATCCCATATCCTCTTTTTTAGGATGTTCATCAAATCCTGTGTAAACACCAATTATCAAATCGGCTCCCATATCAATACATTCCTGTACTGGGAAATTCTTTACTACTCCACCATCAACAAGTAGTAGCGTGTCTAGTTCAACCGGAGTGAAGACAGTGGGGATAGACATACTGGAGCGCATTGCGTCAGCAAGATTACCATCTTCAAAAACTATTGCCTGGCCTGAAATTATATCTGTTGCAACACAACGATAAGGAATTGGGAATGCATCAAAATTAGGGTATTGATTACTCGACCATACTAATTCTGCAAATAGGGATTGGATTTTTTGACCTTTGATCATACCGGAGGGTAAAGTTAATTTCCCATTGTCGTTTAAAGATAGTCTCAAGGGATAGCCTGGATAATCCTCTTTTTCAAAAATTGGAATATCTCGTAAAGTAATCTTATCCGTAAGTAAATCGTTCCAATCTGCATTTGTGATAATAGTTTCAAGTTGTTCAGCGGAATAGCCAAGAGAATAAAGGGCTGCCACAAGCGAGCCCATGCTTGTACCACTAATGTAATCAGGTCTTATACCATACTCTTCAAATACTTTTAGTACCCCGATATGTGCAAATCCTTTTGCACCACCACCACTAAGAACCAAACCTATTGTTGGTCTGTTTTTGATTTTTGTATTTGGCTCATCCTGTGCAATAATTACATTGGATAATAGTATAATTATTGATATGAATAATCGGTATGAAAGGCGGGTCATAATTATGGAATTTAAGAACCTTTTAATTGTATCTAAGAGTGGCTAATTTAAAGAATATCTGAGTATTTAACAATAAGTATGTTAGGTTGTAATATGATCTCAATAAAATGCATTGTACATTGTCTTACTTTGATTCTATATTGATATTTAGTAATTTAGCAATGCCTAAAAATACTAAATATGAAAAAGATCAGGATAATTTTTATCATATTGTTTACATTGATATCTGTAATATTTACCCAGTTTTCATGTAATAATAACTCCAATAATAATATTGTTCTTCCAATTAATCTTAATGCTTCGTTTCCATTATTGACTCAAAAGCATGTTCAGTATTATCAATTGGAAAAAGATGCAAGATCAATTCAGATTGTTTTCGATCATGATATTATGGCGTCAACAGCAGACGATAATATAGATTTATGTGATGTTAATGGGACTGTAAAGGATCACTATGAATTGATCGTTGATGGAAAAATTGTGTTTCTAGAATTCCATAACGACTATGATTTAAATGGTGGTTGGAAGTATGATCTTTCATTAACCGAAGGGCTGTTATCTAAGGATGGTCATACAATTAATGGCCATGAAGTCTATGAATTTCGAACTACTTCAACACATATTCATGATTATACCCTAGCTAATACTACGGATACAACAACCAGAACTTTAATAGCTTGTATCAGTGATATTCACTGTGGAGATCAACGTGCCATTGATGGAAATTATTCGTGGTTCAAAAAGAATGCTGATGTATTAACAGATTATCTGGAGTATGTTGATAATCACCCAAATATTAAGGAACTAGTCTTACTTGGAGATTTATTTGATGAATGGATGGTACCGTATAACAGGAAACCATTTGATAGTAATCAAAACATTAATAGCTCAAAGGATTACTTCAAAGCAATAGCAAATGCATCCATAAATCAGCCAATATTTAAGAAGCTATCAGATATAAGTTCCGGTGGTATAATAGATGTGATATATGTACCTGGAAATCATGATATGCTAATTACTCAGGAAATTATTGAAGAATTGATTCCAAACGTTAAGTGGAAGAGTGATGTGACAGGTTTAGGTAAGTATAATCCTGTTGATGAGATTCATATGGAGCACGGGCATCGATTCGATTTCTTTAACTGTCCTCAACCACTTATTAATGAAGGCCAGATTCTACCACCTGGATATTTTGTAACAAGATTATACGCTTCCGGATTGGCTAGTCGGCAACAATCTAATAAAAATACATTATCAATTGATTCTGACATTGAGTTTATTACTGCATGGGCTGCAGCTTTTGGCTATACAATTGCTGATTTTGGATTGTATGCTGATACAATCCAAATGGATTCAAGTAATGTGCTTATGACAGGAATAGATGGATATAACTCAAATATGTCGTTTAATTATGCAAGGGAGATGTATGCCACAGACATTGAAGAGTTGTGGCCACAAACCCAGGAAGTTAATAATGTACCCAATTCGCTGAGTGTATTTCTGGCAATTTTGAATGGTACATATTTATATGGTGCCACATTATTTGAATATTTAACAGATTATTTCAGCACTGATCAACCAAAGATAGTTGCCTTTGGCCATTCACATGAGCCAGAAATCAAGGTGTTTCCTTTTGAACATGCATATACTGGAATCTATGCAAATTCGGGTTCATGGATTGATGCTGGTCAATCAAAGTATAAGGTTCGAACCTTCCTCATTATAAATCCCGGAAATTGGTCAGGATCGGAATTGGATGTAGTTACATTGTATCAGTATAACCTGAATAATGATAGTGGAAGTACAGGGTATAAGCCAGAATTTATTAAAGAAGAGAGCATTAAACACTAACAACAATGAGTGGTAAAGAAATTAGTTGGAGTGATTTTGAAAGAGTTGATATGAGGTCAGGAACGGTTATTGGTGTTGAAGACTTTCCCAAGGCAAGAAAGCCTGCGTATATAATTACAGTGGATTTTGGTGTGGAAATTGGAGTGCGAAAATCCAGTGCTCAGGTTACTGACTTATATTCCAAAGATGAGTTATTAGGAAAGCAGATTATCGGAGTAGTTAATTTTCCAGCTAAGCAAATAGGTCCCTTTATGTCAGAATTTCTCATTACCGGATTAATTCAAGATGATGGAAGTGTTGTACTTGCTGTCCCCGATAAAAATGTTGAAAATGGTAAGAGGTTGGGATAGCACATATTATTTAATAAATTAAAACCCCCATCAACCTGACAACAACGACAACCATAATAACAATGACAACCCAATACCTACTCCTCCTCCTTCTTCAATCGATCTGAAAAAATCTCTTCAAATTTTTCAATCTTAGGAGTAATCACGAAATTGCAATAGGAATTATTGGGATTCTTCTCATAATAATCATTATGATAGTTCTCAGCAGGATAAAACACTTCAAATTCTTCTAATTCTGTTACAATCGGCTTTGCCCATATTCCAGAGGCTTGTAACTCAGTTAAATACCTGTTGGCTAACATCTTTTGTTGATCATTATGATAAAAAATAACAGATCTGTATTGTGTACCAACATCTGCACCCTGACGGTTTAAACTTGTTGGATCATGAGTTTTCCAAAAGACTTCGAGTAATGATTGGTAGGTAACTTTTGTGGGATCAAATGTTATTTGTGCAACTTCAGCATGACCTGTAGTTTCACTTATTACCTGGTTGTATGTTGGGTTCTTAGTGCTTCCCCCTGAAAATCCGGGTTCTACTTTAATAACTCCCTCTATTCTATCAAATATTGCCTCGGTACACCAAAAACAACCGGCACCGAATGTTGCAGTTTCTGTCTTCATTTCCTTACTTTTTAAATGACGGTTCTGTGAAAACGAATAACCTACGATTCCCAAAGAAATAGTAATCACAAGTAGTATTCTAAAATAATCAAAGGTTTTCATGTGGCAAATATATTATTATAGAAGAATGGTAATTGATATTAACAAAGATTTAACGGTGGATATGCTAAGTATATTATTTATGAATAAAACCTTGTTAGTATTTGAGGTTTTATAGTCTAAATATGTGATCAGTTTTGAAGCAGTTCAAGTACTACCATATATGCACAATGATCAGATGCAATTGAATCTTGAATTACAATTGTTTCTATAACTCTCCATTGATTTTCTGGATAATACATGATATAGTCAATCTTCTTAGTTGGCTTATTAGAAGGGTATGTGCCAGATGGTTCAACTTTATTATATGTAGAAAACCAATGATCTTCAAGAATATTAATGGGAGTAGAGCCTGGAACCGCATTTAAATCACCAGCAAGTATCGTAGGGTATTCGTTTTTGGAAAATGCCTCAACAAGTTTTTCCGCCTGTGTAATCCTATCTAACTCATTATCCGAATGCTCAAGATGTGTACCGATAAAGCTAATGGTATCTCCTGAAGGCAATATGGTTGTAACAGCCAAGGCAGCCCTTGGTTCATTATCTTCGGAATGTGGAAGAGCTACATTTATGGTATTCAGATAGCTGTATTTTGATAATATCCCTTCACCATATTCGCCATCATCGTAGGTCATTGCTTTACCAAACAATGGTGACATTTTTGTTCTCCAACCTAATTCCGTTACCAAATCATATCTTAGTGCTCGCCTAGTTTTATAGTCTACTTCCTGCAGAGCTACCAAATCGGGGTCTGTATCCTTAATAACTTGAGCTATTCTGTCCAGATTAAAATCGCCAAGTGTTGTTGCTCCATGCAGAATATTAAAAGTCAGAACTCGTACAATTCTACTACTGTCAACTGCATTTTGAGAAAAAAGGGTAGGAGTGACAAGAATTAGTATTAGAAGGAGATAAGTTTTTATCATCACCATCTATATTAAAATTAGCTTTTTCCCGTAAATAAGCTCTTCAAGCTCGGGAGAAGGTCCCAGGAATTTATCTCTAAAGCCGTTCATTTCATCTGTTGTTTTTTCAGAAAGTAGTTCGGCCATTTGTTTCATGGCGCCTTCACCAATGATAATTGGAGGTGTGTTCATAATCATTTTTGAACCTTTAAACTGCCCAACAACTTGATACTCTTTCATGCCGTTAATTTCTTCACCCATGAAAAAGCATTTTGATAGCCATGTATCCATATCAAAGTTGTTCATATCAATCATAATTGGCTGATTACCTTTTGATACCATAACACTTGTGTAGTAATTTTGGAGGCTTTGAAGTGACTCTGCTGACATTGATTTTTGCATATTCGAATGGCAATCGTGGCATATTGCGAATTCGTATATGGTAGATGAAAAATCATGACCTTCATAATTTCTCATGGCTTTTTCAATCACATATGGCTCATCATTTTCAAGAAGTGATTTATCACAAATATTACAACTTTCAAATGGTTTGTCAGTAACGTCCGAAAAAAAACGTTCGGGAATTTCGATTGAATAATCTTTTTGATTCATCTGTTATTATTACTTCAACAAAAATAAAACAATTATGTTTATTAATATGAGAAAGAATTAATGCCAGTGCTATTCAATTACAAACTTTTCATTACTAATCATACCAAACTTATCATTAATGGTAAGGAAATAGATTCCCTTTGGCCAATCTTTAATGTCAATTCTAGCAGTTTCATTGATTCCATAACTGATACCGTGAACTAATTGTCCTGAAGAATTAAAAATGTTTATCTCATGGATGGTATTAGAATTGTCATCAAAAACAAGATTAATTTCATCCTTTGCTGGATTTGGATAAATGATGATCTTTGAAAAATCATACGCTGATATTTCCTCCAGTTTGGTAAGTAAATAACAGAAACACTTATCACAATCAGGATTATCGATATAAAGAGGAATTTCATTCTGTTTGAAGCATGCAAAACTAAATGAATTTCCATTGGTAGTAATGTCTGAAATCAAAGGATTGAAAAGCCCGAACCATTCAACACTTCCTACATTTTCTATCCAAGTATCGCTCATTAGTGGACCTTGAAGAAACCATCTAGTATGATACTTATTGTCTAGTAATAGGACTGAATCTACTGCTGTGATTACCTTGTAATGATCTGTTTCCCATAATAGTAACCCTTCTAAAGTGGCAGCCCCACCTAAATTATACCAGATAGTGTCACCCACTTCTTTGGAATAATCATACAGAATTGTTTCTGGTAGTTCAGGTACTTTTAGAAATACCTGATTATCAGAGTTTGTTCTTGTTGCACCAAAATAAGTTGAATTATGGATTGATAATGTTGAGTCATATAGTTCATAAACTATTGAATATGTCTGGGATCTGTTTTTGCCATTTACGAGTACTGTATCACCAATAAGTCCGTATCTAAATCTTAATTCTTCGGTCCCGTAACTGTATCCAATTGTATTCCAAATTGCCAGGCTATCAGGGAAAACTGGAGGAGGGATAATTTGAATCTCAGCTGTATCAATATTTAAACATCCATTCATATCAATAACATCCAAAGTAACATTATATATACCATAATTTTGATATTGATAAACTGGGTTTTGTAGTGTTGAAAAACTTCCATCTCCAAATTCCCAATACCATGAAATGATTCCTCCTGTTGCTGAATTACCATAAAATTGGATAGGAACAGAAACATTGGTCATATTTGTGTTTGCCGTTATTTCTACTGATGGTAATTGATTAATAATTACATTATGAACTATTTCAGCTGTACAGTTATTGATTGTTAAGATTGATAATGTAACATTATAACCGCTAGCAACTGCATAATTGTGGCTAGGGTTCTGAAGATTGGAGGTAAATCCATCACCGAAATCCCAGTTCCAAGTTAGCACTTCGTTAATATTTGTTACTGTAGCATCAACTTCAAAGAAAGTTGTTGACCCAAAACAATCGCCCATATATGTGAAATCTAAACCTGGATCAGATAATTCAACTGATGATATTATGGTGTCGGAACATCCCTGACTATTGATAACAAATAATTCAACATCATAACTTCCATTGTTTGTGTAAGTATGTGCTGGATTCTGGAGGGTGGATGTATTGTTTGATCCAGACCCTGGATCATCAAATTCCCAATGCCATGAAACTAAGTCTGAGCCACCATTGGTTGATGATAAATCAGTAAAAAGGACAGGATCTTCTACGCAATCCATAACATAAGTAAAATCGGCTACGGGTTGTGCTAATATATTTATGGTTTGTATCGCACTGTCTGTGAAGTTAATTGAATTGGTAATTGTTAATTCAACATCATAGGTGCCAGAAGTAGTATATGTATGACTAACATCAGGATTATTGGGATATAGTATAGTTTGGGTTGTTCCATCACCAAAATCCCAATCCCACTGTGTTATATAACCATCTGGAGTTGTACTGTTATCATCGAAATCTACTTCACTATTTGGGCACACCGGACTGTTGGTTGAAAATATTGCAGTGGGAAATGTTGTCGTACTTACAGGTATTGTTACATTGCATGATTGCACGTAACCCATAGAATCTATGAATATTGTTAAATTAACAATATAAGTGCCTGCAGCTAAATATTGATGTGTTGGGTTCTGTAATGTATGTGTCTGCCCGTCATCAAAATCCCATAACCACTGAACAATACAAGAACCACTCGAACAGGTCGATAAGTCTGTAAATTGGAGGCTGTCTACTGTGATATAGGAGTAACTGAAATCAGCATTACATTGCTGAGAATATGAATTGTTGCTTATTACAAATAATAGTAGTAAAGCAGTCAACAATACTTGTAGTTTATTTTGCTTTTTCATGATGAAATTAGGTTCTGGATTTATTCACTTCAATATGTAAAATCCAAAGTTATTAAATAATTTCATAGAATTTGAGATATTGGAATAATACTTACTTAAAAATATTAATTTTGACTTCAAAATAAATACAAGTCATTATGAGTTTAGAAGTAAAAGGGAAGTTAATACAAAAGCTTGCTGTTGAGAGCGGTGAGGGAAAAAATGGAAGATGGGAAAAGCAACAATTTGTAATTGAAACAGACGAACAGTTTCCAAAAAAGATATGTATTGTCCTTTGGGGTGATAAAGTGGCTATGCTTGGTAAAGTTACCGAAGGAGATATCCTAAAGGTTTCGATTAATATTGAATCAAGAGAATTTAATACTCGTTGGTATACCGATGTTAAAGCTTGGAGAATCGAAAAGGAAGCTGATGAAGGAGGTGCACCAATGCCAGAAGAGCCGCCAGCTGATCTTGGTTTACCAGATGACGATCTTCCATTCTAACATGTCAAGAAAACTATTATTTGCACATCTCGCCCTCCTAGGGGCTAACCTTATTTTTGGAGTTAATTATGTAATTGCAAAGGGTATAATGCCTAATTATCTGGAACCCCGTGCAATTATTTTCATAAGAGTACTTGGTGCTGCAATTATCTTTTGGGCTATCGCAATGTTTTCACCCAAGGAAAAAGTTGAGCGAAAGGACTTGATTAGAATAGGTTGGATATCATTTTTTGGAGTTGCACTGAATCAAATAATGTTTTTTGAAGGATTGAACCTCACAACTCCCATTAATTCTTCAATAATAATGGTAAGTGTACCGATTCTAGTTTTGATATTTTCACATTTCTTCATAGGCGATAAACTAACTAAAAATAAGATAATAGGTATATTATTGGGATTTGCAGGTGCTGCCTATTTAATATTGCAGGGAGGTAAGGTATCTTTCGAATCAAATACTTTCGTTGGAAATATATTTATCTTGATAAATGCTTCTTCCTATGCTTTATTTATTGTTTTGGTAAAACCTCTTATGGCAAAATATAAACCAATTACAATAATGAAATGGGTATTTTTATTTGGTTTGATCTATGTTACGCCAGTGTCGTTAAACCTTGTGATTGGAGCTGACTATTCGGCTATACCATCTAATATCTGGTTATCGATTGTTTATGTAATAATATTTACTACTGTATTTGCCTATCTGTTAAATAACTATTCATTGAAAACAATTAGCCCAACTGTTAATAGTGCTTATATCTATCTACAGCCATTTATTGCTTCAGTTGTAGCTTTGAGTTTTGGAAAAGATGAATTAACCGTTCAGGAAGTAATATCTGCTTTGCTTATTTTCATTGGAGTTTATTACGTGAGCTTCAAGAAGAATAAACTTGTTTAGTTGGTTTATTGGAGATGCTAAAGAATCAAGCCAACTTTCTGGGGATTTAATAAATAATTGAAAACCGAAAGGAAATTTTTTGTGAAACAATATTCAAATTTCCTCATGCCTGCAGCAGACAGGCTTAAGGAAAAAGGTTTATTTGTTTAATTCACTAGATTCTTGTAAAGAGTATTTACTGGAAGATGATACTCTTCTCCCCAGAAATATTACTTGATCCATAATTAGTACCTGTTGGTAGTTTGTGTGATGAAACTTTGTGTAATTTTGAACCCTAAATTTAAATTATGTTACCCAAACTTAAAAAGTTAAAGCATCTTGATTCAGGCAATTTCTTTTTGTTGGCTGGTCCTTGTGTAATTGAAGATGAACAAATGGCTTATCCAATAGCGGAGAGAATTGTAGCCATATGTGATAAGCTTAGTATACCTCTTGTTTTCAAAGCATCCTTTAAAAAGGCAAATAGAACTCGACTTGATTCCTTCACTGGAATAGGTGATAGCATGGCCCTACATATACTTCGTGATATTGGTGAAAAGTATGATGTTCCTGTTGTTACAGATATTCATACCATTGAAGATGCTGAGAAGGCTGCTCAATATGTTGACATTCTTCAAATACCGGCATTTTTATGTCGCCAAACTGACTTACTCATTGCTGCAGGTGAAACAGGTAAATGTGTTAACATTAAGAAAGGGCAATTTTTATCTGGAGAGTCCATGAAGTATGCCGTTGACAAAGTAAAGAACACAGGTAACCATAGTGTTATGCTTACAGAGCGTGGGTCAATGTTTGGCTATGGTGATTTAGTAGTGGATTACAGGAATATAATTGAAATGAAGAAGTATGGTGTTCCGGTGGTTCTGGATATTACACATTCACTGCAGCAACCAAATCAAACTGCTGGTGTTACAGGTGGTCAACCTGAATTAATTGAAACCATTGCAAGAGCAGGTATCTCCGTTGGCGCAGATGGTATTTTTCTGGAAACACATCCTAATCCAAAGAAAGCACAATCTGATGGTGAGAATATGCTAAAACTTGATCTGCTGGAAAGTGTTCTTACAAGGCTAACTGTTCTAAGAAAAGCAGTGGTTAGTTTCGATAAGTAGATTATCGTATTATTTTAGTAATATTACCTGTGTTGGCATCAAAAACCATATTACTATTATCAAGAGGTGCTATGACAACTGACCCAAGTTGATTTATTATATATCTATGTGAAAAGAAATTAATATTTCCTGAAGTAATTGATACTTCTGCAGATGCCGGTATCCTATAATAAATATTGTTAACAGTTGATTTGGGAGCTTCTCCTATATATGAATTAAGCTCTAAATCAATTCTGGCAACCACACTTTTCCCATCACTAAATTTCATAATCTCAATGGATGAGTTATTCTTATTAGGTATGAAATAAACTGTTTTGGTTTCCAATGTTTTAATGGTTTTGCCAAGAAAAAGTTCCATGTATTGGTCTTCCATCTTTTGAAGCTGGTGATCCATATACACAATGCTGGAGCCATAATTTACTTCTTGATAACCAGATATGAGGTTGTATCTGCTCTCCCTGATATTTTCGATTTGAATGGCAGCATCCTTTGCTTTATCATTAGCACTTTTGTCAATCCAAGAAGACTTAAATAAAAACCTATTGATCACAAGGGTATCTATATTAATAGAACGGACAATTGTATCCGTTTTTTTGCGCTTATTATACTGCGACATGTAAGGGAAATCCATATCACCCTCAGTAAAAATAATTGTATTTTCATTGATAACTTCTTCTGAAACTGCCTGGGAGGTTGGAACTGCATTGTAAGCTGTTAAACTTCCAATTTCAGAAAGAGTAAAAGTGTTAGTCGTAGCATCTTTTACTCTTTCTGCAGGGAGCTGCACAAAATAAAGTTGATTAGGGTCTGGTTCTGATTGCATTTCAATTTGTACATCAACTAGGTTGTATTCAATATTATTATTTGAAATATAATCTGTTACACCAATATATTCACTGGAAAAAGAAGCCAGAGGTCCCTTTAATGATTGTACTTTTTCAAATACAATAACAACTTTGAAGACTGTTTGTGGCAAGGAGTAGAAAAAGCCGGTTGATGAATTAACATCATTAATTGATTCTACTTTCTTAACACTCACTTGTCCGTAGGTTGTTAGTATAATGGAAGTGAAAAAAACAAAAAATATCGAGGAACGAATAGCAAGTTTTTTCATTTGTCAAATTTTTTAATTTATTCGAAGATACATTAAAATCTAATTCACATGTACTAGTCGGAATTTCAATTCAAATCTATTTATTGAACAGAAGTTCGCGATATTTTGGCAATGGCCACATCTCATCATCAACAAGCATTTCAAGTTTGTCAACGTGGTATCTTATTTCATCGAAATACGATTTAACATTGTCTTTGTATGCCATTGCCATTTCAAGATCATCAGTTAGCTTGTTTGCTGCTTTACGTGCCTCAGTCATTTGTTCAACATACTCTTTAATTTCAGAGATGTGATTTGATATCTCTTTAATTGTATTAAGTTGATTTTTCGACAGTTTTACGAATGACTTAGAGTCCAGTACTTCTTTTAATCCTTTAGCATTCTCAATCAAGCGGTTTTGATAATGAATTGCTGTTGGAAGTATGTGATTTGTGGCAAGATCACCCATTACACGTGACTCTATTTGTATCTTCTTTGTGTATTTTTCAAGTTTGATAGCATAACGAGCAGCTAACTCTGTTCTTGACATTACATTATGTCTTTCAAACAAATCAATGCTCTTATTAGAAATAAATGCACCTAAAGCCTCAGGTGTAGTTCTATGGTTAGATAATCCCCTTTTCTTAGCTTCATCTTCCCATTCTGTTGAATAGGAATTTCCTTCGAAACGGATGTTTTTAGACTCAATTATATATCGTTTTACCACATCAAACATAGCTACATTCTTCTTTGTGCCTCCTGCGATAAGTTTGTCCACATCCGCTTTGAATTTTGCAAGCTGGTCGGCCATGATTGTGTTTAATACAAACATTGGCTTGGCTGTGTTTGCTGTTGAACCTACTGCTCTAAACTCAAATTTATTACCTGTGAAGGCAAAAGGAGAAGTTCTGTTTCTATCAGTATTGTCGAACAGTATTTCAGGAATTTTAGGGATATCCATTGTAATATCCTTTTCCGTGTTGGTGTTCATCTTACCAGGTGTTGGCATTTTCTCAATCTCATTGAGAGTTGAAGTAATCTGATCACCAACAAATACTGAAATAATAGCTGGAGGTGCTTCATTTGCACCCAATCTAAGATCATTACCGGCTGAAGCAATACTTGCACGAACCAATTCTTCGTTCTCATGAACAGCCTTTAGTATATTGGCAAGAATTGTGATAAACCTGAAGTTATCTGCCTGATTTTTACCAGGTGATAATAGGTTTATTCCTGTATTGGTTGAAAGTGACCAGTTATTATGTTTACCAGAACCATTAATACCATCATATGGTTTTTCGTGAAGAAGTACATTGAAATCATGTCTACGAGCTACCACATCTAATAAATGCATCAATAACTGGTTATGGTCAACGGCGATGTTAGTTTCTTCATAAACAGGAGCACACTCAAATTGATTAGGTGCTACCTCATTATGTCTTGTTTTTAATGGTATCCCAAGCTTATGTGATTCGATTTCAAGATCTTGCATAAAGGCCAACACCCTGTTGTGGATTGTTCCAAAATAATGATCCGAAAGCTGTTGATCTTTTGCTGATGAATGACCAAATACAGTTTTTCCTGTGAGTACAAGGTCGGGGCGAGCTACGAAAAGAGCCGTATCCACAAGAAAATATTCTTGTTCCCAACCAAGGTTAGGATATACCTTATCTACTTTTTTATCAAATAATTTACAAACTTCAACAGCAGCACTGTCTAGAGCTCGCATTGACTTCAATAGAGGGGTTTTGTAATCAAGTGAATCACCTGTATAGCTAACGAAAATAGTTGGGATACAAAGAGTTTGACCAATTATAAAAGCTGGAGATGTTGGATCCCACGCTGTATAACCACGAGCTTCAAATGTACTACGTATTCCACCACTTG
>CALCGQ010000248.1 GCA_937901015.1 uncultured Bacteroidota bacterium
ACAGTGTTAATATTGTTCTCTTTCATCAACCTAATATCCTCAATCATCGACTCTTTTGAAACTACATGCCCTGTATTTTCATCATGCTCATGCCTGTTTACACCTTTAACAAGAACAGGTTTACCATTGATACAAAATCTACCATCTAAGATTTCAGAGTTTCTAAAACCAGTGGTGGAAGAAACCATATCCATTATTATTCCTTTATTGTTTTTTAGAGTTATTACAAGACGGTAGATAATGGGAAACTCTGCAGACCAAGGTTTTATATCCGGAATAATTGTATTAAATCTTGATTCAATATTAGCCAGTCGATTTTTAAATTTAATGGCATTTGAAGTAAAATAGATTTGCTCACCATTTTCTGATAATAGTTTAACATCAATTGTATAACTACCTTTCTTTAGTTTATCATTTTTGTTCTTAATAATAACAGATATATCTAGCAATCCATCTTTATAATCATTTGCTAACAGAGACTGTACAGTAAAGTCAGAAATTGAAACTTTATTCTTTGCATATAAATAAACATCACGTTCTATTCCAGATATCCTCCAAAAATCCTGACATTCAAGGTATGAACCATCACTCCATCTGTAAACTTCAAGGGCTAAAGTGTTCGTTCCTTTTTTAACAAAATCAGTTATATCCCACTCTGATGGGGTTTTGGAACCTTGTGTATATCCAACCTTTCTACCATTGATCCATAAATAAGCTGCAGATTTAATTGCTCCGAAATTTATGTATATGGTTTTCCCATCCCAGGTATCGGGAATCTTAAAATCAAATAAATATGAACCAACCGGATTATCGATTTTGATGAAAGGAGGTTCGGGATTTTTATCGAACGGATAATTTGTGTTAACATAAATTGGTGTCCCATAACCTTCTACCTCCCAATTTGATGGCACATCAATGTTGTCCCAACCAGAGGCATCATAATCCGGTTTAAAGAAATTAATTGGTCTCTTACTAACATCATCGGAATAATTGAACTTCCAAGTACCATTCAAACTTTGATACATAAGTGACTTACTATATTCACCAGCAACTGCTATTTCAAAATCAGAATAGCTTACCACATTAACATGGGGATATTCCTTATTTAAATTAAATATTTTTTGATTTTGCCAGTCGGGCTTTTGAGCTAATAAACAGATACTTACAAGACTAAAGATGAGTAAAAAAAACTTCTTCATAATAATGGCACTTTTTAATGCAACTTTTAATGATAATTTTGGCTCTTACAAATTGTAAAACTAACTAATTATCAAACTAAAAACTATGAGTTTCTTAAGATCGTTTTTAATTTTATGCTTGTCAGTTATGATTTTTTCTAACATGAGTCAGGCACAAAATTCAAACACAAGTTCAAATGAAGATCCAACTCCACCATGGGTTCATATGGTATCAGATATGGATGTAAATTTCTACGATATCCAAAAAGCTGCAACTGAGTATTATGATATAAATTCTCAGGGAAAAGGTAGTGGCTGGAAACAATTCAAAAGATGGGAATACTTTACCAAGCAACGTGTTTTCCCAACAGGGAACCGGATTAATCACAATCAGGTTTGGAATGAGATTACGAAATTCAATAAGAAATACGAAAATGACAATAGAATAAATCGAAGCAATTGGATTCCAATGGGACCAAGTACTTCTTCCAATGTTACAGGCCATTGGAACCCAGGTTTGGGAAGAATTAATGTTATTGCTGTTGACCCAAATGATAGTAATATTATTTATATTGGAGCTCCTTCAGGCGGGATCTGGAAGACGATAGACGAAGGTGCAAACTGGACACCTTTAACAGATGATCAACCTGTATTGGGAGTTTCTGCAATAGCTATAAACCCTGATAATACAGATATTATCTACATCGGAACAGGTGATAAGGATGCCAATGATAATTACAGCATCGGAATCCTAAAATCAATAGATGGAGGGACAACATGGAATACAACAGGGTTAGAATGGACCATCAACCAAAATAGGACAATTGCCAAACTTTTAATTAATCCAGAATTCCCAAATATCCTATATGCAGGTACAACAGACGGTGTTTATCGTACAGCGAATTCAGGATCTACATGGACTAAAATTCTAAGTGGTGATATCGATGACATGGAATTCAAACCAGGCGATCCATCTACTGTTTATGCAATTACTCGAAAGTTTTATAAGTCTACTGATGGAGGTAATAACTTTACTGAAACAACAGGCGTACCAACATCTGGAAGAGCTCAAATTGCTGTAACCGATGCAGACCCTAATTATGTGTATTATTTTTCTTCAAATAATGGAATTTATAGATCTGAGGATAGTGGTGATTCTTTTACCAAGCAATCTTCACAACCAAATCAAGGAAGTCAAGCTTGGTATGATTTAGCATTCTGTGTTTCTCATTTAGATGCCGAAGAAGTTCACTTAGGAGAAATAAATACTTGGAGATCAACAACTGGTGGTTCAAGTTGGATAAAAACAACTGATTGGACATGGAACAACCCAATAGGCTACACTCATTGTGATATTCATGAAATGGTATTCTTTGGTGGCACTCTTTATGTTGGCAGTGATGGTCTTATTAGTAAATCAACAGATGGTGGATCAACATGGATCAATCTTTCAGAAGGCCTTACAATTAGACAGTTCTATAAAATTGGAACTTCAAAAAATGATCCTTATAAAATAATGGGAGGATCACAGGATAATGGAACAAGTGTATATACTACTGACCACTGGCATGAATGGCTTGGTGCAGATGGTATGGAGTGTGTTGTGGATTACACAAATAGCAACACGGTATATGGTACTTCTCAAAATGGAGTATTCTATAAATCGAATAATGGTGGAAACAATGGTGGTGCAAATATCTCACAACCCGGCGGTGGAAACTGGGTTACCCCATTTGTAATTCACCCAACAGAAAATCAAACATTATTTGTTGGTGGTTCTGAAGTACTTAAGACTACCAACGGAATGAATAGCTGGACAACCATATCAGGTTTTGGAATGGGAAATTTAGATTGCCTTTCCATTGCAGAATCAAACGGTGACTATCTATATGCCTCAAAAGAAGACAAAATCTTTAGAACAAATAATGGTGGTGATAGCTGGTCAAGCATTTCTGTGGGTTTACCAAGTTTAAATATTACATATATTGCTGTACATCCTGAAAAACCAGAAACAATTGCTGTCAGCCTTAGTGGTTTTGACAATGGTGATAAAGTTTATATCAGTGAAGATGCAGGAGATACATGGACTAATTATTCTAGTAATTTACCAAATATTCCGGCAAACTGTGTTGTATTTGCAAGTGGTAATCTAAACCCACTATATGTAGGAATGGATGTTGGTATTTACTATATCGATAATGGATTAACAGAATGGACAGCATTTATGGATGGCCTTCCAAATGTTATTGTTATGGAGATGGAAATAAACCTTGATGCTCAACTTATTAGAGCAGGAACTTATGGAAGAGGATTATGGGAAACTGATCTTGTTATGTATGAACCAGAAGCACAGTTTGAAGCCGACCAAACAACAATACCAATAGATTGCAGTATCAACTTCACAAATTTATCACAAGGACCTCCTGAGACTTTCGAATGGGTATTTGAAGGTGGTACACCAGAAACATCAGTTGAGAAAAATCCAACAGGAATAACTTACACTACTCCTGGTACATATTACGTTCAATTAACTGTAACCAATGCGCTCGGAACTGACCAACTAATTAAGGAAGAATACATTACAGTTAGCAATACATTACTACCAGCACCTAACTTCACAGCCGAAGATTCAGTTGCATGTAGTAACAATCCTGTTCAGTTATTTGATTTAACACTTTATTGTCCCAAC
The DNA here is from genome assembly GCA_937901015.1 of uncultured Bacteroidota bacterium. Taxonomy (GTDB): domain Bacteria; phylum Bacteroidota; class Bacteroidia; order Bacteroidales; family F082. The sequence goes on from CALCGQ010000248.1 coordinate 3,868, forward strand.
GTATGGGAATGGAGCTTTGAACCATCAACTGTAACATATGTAGGAGGTACAAATTCAAACTCTCAAAACCCAATTATCGAATTTGATCCAGGTACTTATACTGTTAGTTTAACCACTTCAAATTCCATTGGAAGTAATACGGTTACCAAGACCGATTATATTCAAGCTGGAGGTATGCAGCTACCATTCGTTGAAAACTTTGAGTTTGATAATCTAAGAGAGAATGGCTGGGATATAGAAAACCCTGATGAGCAAATCACATGGGAAATTAAAGAAGTTCTTGGATCAAACCCCGGGAATAAGGCTCCATTTATGAATATGATAGATTACCCAAGATTTGGCGAAAGAGATCGTATGATTAGCCCGGCAATGAATTTCACAGGAATGTCAAACTTACAATTACACTTTGAATATGCATATGCACAAAGGTATTTCCAAAAGGATTCATTGATTGTACTTATAAGTGATGATTGCGGAATTAATTGGACAAGATTATATGCAAATGGACCTGATGGCACCGGAATTTTTGCAACAAGCCCGATGGCTGAAAACTCATTTGAACCACAGACTAGTGAAGATTGGTGTGGAGAAGGTTATGGAGCTGAATGTGAATTAATAGATTTAAGCCAATGGGAAGGTTCACCGAATATTAAGATAATGTTTGAATCATATTGCCATTATGGTAATAACTTATACATCGATAATGTATTGATTTCTAACAATGTTGGAGTTGACGATTTTATGGAATTAGACAGTAAAATTGAAATCATTCCTAATCCTTCAAACGGCATTTTCAATATTCACATGAGTGATGTAGAAGGAGAAATTGTTATTAGAGTTCTTAATCCTCAAGGCCTATTAATCACAACAGAAACCATAACTACCACTAACTCCGAAGTAAATAAGCAAGTTGATCTTAGCGAATTAGCAAAAGGAGTATACTTTGTTGAGATAAATACTGTGGAAGGTAAAGAGGTTCAAAAAGTAGTTATAAAATAATTATTTGTAATTAAAACTTAAGCCCATGCATAGTTAACCTATTTCATGGGCTTTTTTTATTGACAAGCTTACTTTGCCTCACTATCTCAGCAATAATTTCGCTGTTGGTTTCAAGCCATTCAAAGTCTAATCTATGGTTGAAACTATTCAGAATAACCTCTTCTTTTTGATATTGCATATCACTGAATACAGGGCTTCTACCTGTCAAGTGAAAATTTCGAGCGCCTGTTTTTTCAACTAGTTCAATAAAATTAGAAGTATTTATTCCGGAGCCGGGCATAATATCAATCCGACCTTCAGATATATTAACCAGTTCCCGAATTAAACTAGCTCCATCCATTACTTTGTTCTGCTGTCCTGATGTTAAAAGTCTGTCAATACCTAAATCCATGAGTTGGTTTAACACAAATATGGGATCCGAACACAAATCAAATGCCCTGTGAAATACAACCTGCATTGGTCTTGCCAAATCAATTAATTCCTGCATCCTTTTTAAGTCAACACTACCTTTACTATTTAGAATACCTGTAACGATACCAACAGCACCAAGCTCTTTGGCAATTCTTATGTCTTGTTTCATCACTTCAAACTCAATGTCAGTGTATAGAAAATCACCTCCTCTGGGTCTCAGCAAGATACATACATCAAGATTTGTTATCTCTGTGGCCATTTTGATTGAACCATAGCTGGGAGTAGTTCCACCCTCATGAATATTGTCGCATAGTTCTATTCTTCCAGCTCCACCTTTATCGGCTGCAATGGCAGACATAATTGATGTTGCACATACTTCAATTACAATTTCATCTTTAACCTTCATGTAAAATAGTTGATTGGTAAACGAAATTACAATTTATTGTCTTCAACAACTTTAAAAAATTGACGTCGATAGCTTTCGCCAATGGGAAGGATCTCTTTCCCAATTGTAACTCTGTTTCTTTCGATGCTTGTAATTTTATCAACTGCAATAAGGTATGATTTATGAATCCGCACAAAAGTTGGATATGTAAGGGATTGCTCAAGTTTCTTAAAGCTCAGAAGAGTCATGATTTTATCAGATGTTGTATGAATTCGAAGATAATCCTTCATTCCTTCAACAAAAAGGATATCGTTAAGCATAACCTTTTGAGTAACACTACCATCCTTCACAAAAAAGAAATCCTGTTTATTCTGATCTGCGGGTATAATTATTGGTTTATATTCCTCTTCAGGTTCTTTATTCAACATTCCATGAATTTTCTCACATGACTGTAGAAACCTTGTAAATGAAATCGGTTTAAGCAGATAATCACAAATATCTAATTCATAACCCTTTATTGCGTACTCATCATATGCCGTAGTAAAAACAACTTTAGGTTTGATCTTCATTGATTCAATCATCTGAATGCCCGTAAGCTCTTCCATCTGGATATCCAGAAAAACAAGATCCACCGAGTTTGATTTTAAAAAATCCAAAGCATCCAAAGCATTGTCAAATTCCGCCAATAATTCAAGATATCCTACCCTCATGATGTAGTCGTGCATCTTCTGCAACGCCAAAGGTTCATCATCAACTGCAATACATGTAATTTTCATTATGACATATTTATTTATAACAAATGTAATAATAAGTTTTAAGCCAGATCAAGAAAGTAATATGGGTTTGATATTAAATTAAGAATGTTAGTAGATCTCTAAGTAATATTACAAATAAAAACTACTTACCTGATACTTAGGAATATATTTCCATATTAACTTTAAAAATTCCGGCACTTTTTCTGATTTCCAACTTATGCTTACCAGGATAAAGAAGTTCAAGCCTTTTTTTGGTATTTGCCAAACCAATACCGGATGTTTTATCCTTGTTATGCTCCTCAATGAGGCTATATCGGTTGATTACTTCAAACTTAAGGGTATCATTTTCACAGCTGAGCTCAATCTCTATACCAGGTGCAACAATATTCTTAAGCCCGTGTTTGAAAGCATTTTCAACAAATGGTATAAAAAGCATTGGTGCAATTACCTTCCCTTTACAATCAATGGATTTATCAAACTTTACAAAGTATGGATTCTTAAGGCGTAATTGTTGAAGTGAAATATAGTTTTCTAGATAATTAATTTCTTTATCCAACGAAACTCTATCGGTATTGGCTTCATAAAGTGTAAAACGCATTATCTCCGATAGTTTAATAACCGCATCGGATGCCTTCTCTTGATCTGAGGTAATCAATGCATCAATATTATTCAGAGTATTGAAAAGGAAATGAGGATTTAACTGAGTCCTTAGCAAAGCAAGTTCGCTGGATCTGTTCTTTTGTTCAAGTTCATTTTTAAGCTGCTGATTTTTGTACCAATACTTCATCAACTTTATCACTGCAAAGAGACTTACAACCGTATAGATATTAAAGAAAGAGTAAAATGGATTAATGTGCCAAAAGGACTTAATCTTACTTAGAGACTCAGGATAGAAAAATGGGTATGATATATAATACAATAATACTCTTTGCAGTAATATGGCAG
>CALCGQ010000249.1 GCA_937901015.1 uncultured Bacteroidota bacterium
TATCATGTACTGATAAGCCTTGGTAATGGCATATACTGTGGTAGTGTTCAATTATTTTAACTTTCTAATTTTTGTTATTAGTATTAGGAGCAGTAGTTATCTTTGTGCTATACTTAATTACTTAATTTTAGCACCTTGTTACGCATTGCAATAGCTTACATATGAAAATTCTATTAAACTGTCTTCCTCCTGCCGACATCCATACTCCTTCTATTTCACTTTCAATCCTAAAGAAATTTATGGATGAAAATAAGATAGACACAACCATAAAGTATTGGAATTTCATCCTTTCTCCAATGTTGAATTATTCAGATAGTGAGGATACAGAGGTCAGACTGCTCCCATTTTTATCCATACTTAATGATAGAAATAATAACAGCATAGGCAACAACCGAATACTATCCTTCCTTCAGAAATTACAACCTGGTTTTATTACTTATGGAAATGATTATTATTCAGAGTTTCTCCAGAAAGCCAAATCCGATATCTTACTCACCATTGAAGATGAATTAAAGAAAACTGATTTTAGTGATATTCAAATATTTGGATTAAGTGCCAAGTATAACCAATGGATTCCTGGTATAATATTAGCCGAATCAGTTAAAAAAGTTGCCCCACATGTTAAGATACTTGTTGGTGGTTTTGGAAATGCAAATGTTGCAAGGGAAGCTATGCGAATTTGTCCGCACTTTGATATGGCTACATGGGGTGAAGGTGAATATCCCTTGTTACAGTTATCAAATGAGCTGGAAAAAGATCAGCCTGATTATTCTGCCATTCCACGGTTTATGTATCGCCATAATGGCGAAATGAAGAAATCCGATACCAATAAAAGTGAGTACCTTGATTTTAAAAACTATATTTTTCCTGATTACACTGATTTCATAAAGAACTATCCCCATTCTGATGAATTAGAGCAAGTAAGCATTCCCATAAACACAATCCGTTCATGTAACTGGTCAAAATGCAAGTTTTGCGATTTTAATGAGGGCTATCGATTAAGAATGAGAAGTCCGGAGTCTATTGTTAATGAAATAGAACACATTAGTAGTGAATATGGTTTATACACTTTTTCCTTTGTTGATAGTGATACTTTTGGCAATGCTCAACACTTTAATAAACTTCTGGATTTAATTATTGAGCTTAAACTTAAGACCGAAGAAGACTATATTTTTTGGGCTGAGATTATTCCAAACCCGAAATTCACAGCTCATATGTTTGAAAGGATGGTAATAGCTGGTTTTAAAAATATATTTATCGGATATGATGGTCTTTCGGATTCCATGCTTAAGAAAATGAATAAAAGCAATAGTTTCTCCGACAATCTGTTTTTTGTAAAGCACAGCATCAAAAATGGTATTGATCCTTACGTTAATGTAATTAAGCACATACCTTTGGAAACAGAAGAAGATGTGCAAGAGTGCATAAGTAATTTGCATTACACACGTTTCTTTTATAACGATACTTTGGTATCATTTACTCACAACTATGTAAACCTGGTATTGTCATCGATGAGTAAGTATTATCGTTTGCTTTCTGATAAAGACAGAGAAAGTTACGATTTTGATGTGATGACTTATTTATTACCAGATTATTTTCCAGATAATGAAAATAGATTTCATTTATTCCGGTATGAAAAGAATATCCCAGAGAATGCCAAAGAATGGGAAAAACTTATTGAAATAGAAAAATATTACAAAGACAATAAGTTTACTTACAAAGTCCAGGAGAATAATGGATATCTGTATTTCACAGAGTATTGTAATGATGAAGAAATTGAGAATATAGTTTTTGGACAGCCTGAGCATATTGCAGTGATTAAAGCAGCACAAAGTCAGGTGATTACATTTGGAAATCTTTATGATGAAGTAAATCTTTCAGGGTTAGACCTCACAAAAGATAGATTAATTGATGTTCTTACTCAGCTAAAAAATGCTCATATTATATATTGTAATAATGATTTTTCCAATGTAGTGTCGTTAATTACACTTTAAATACTAGCCATATACTCAAATAATGGGATCAATTAATAATTAGTATTCTTTTTGCTTTATTTTTGTATCCAACAATACAGGAAACCGTAAATTGTAAATTGATTTTTTAATATGATAGGAAACCTTCTACTAACAATATCACCGATTCTCAGTAGTGTTTTTTTACACAATATTGAAGTGGAAATCCTAAGGGAACTAAACCTAAACAGGTTTACTGATCTTGATGGTTTCTTTCAGTTTATAAGTAATTCTATTTCCTTTATCACCTGGGGAACTACAATATTATTATTAATACTTGGAGTTGTAATGAAGGGTTCACAATTAAAAAAAAGAGCAATATTGTTATTGTCTTCACTAACACTTGCTTCCTTAATCACTCTTGCCCTTAAATTTACCATCGATCGTCCACGTCCCTTCCATACATACGATTTCATAGAGAAACTTTCTGCAGGTGGAAGCCCCTCTTTTCCATCCGGCCATACCACCGAAGCATTTGCATTTGCTGTTGCTCTTTGTTTTGCCTTTCCCAAATGGTACATAATTATACCTTCTTTAATATGGGCATCAGCAGTTGGTTATACACGAATGTCGCTGGGAGTTCATTATCCAAGCGATGTTATGGCGGGAGCAATTTTAGGAATTGCAACGGCTTATTTTTGTACTCGAGCATTTCGCTATTTTAAAATGATTTGAGTTAGGACTCAGATAAATCATAAACTTTAAGGCAGCCTGTTCGGCCAATGTCAATTAGTTAAGAAAAAAATACTGCAAATAACGTCATTGCGAAAGAGGTACGACTGAAGCAATCTCTTTAATTACAGTTTATTGAGATTGCTTCGCTGTCGCTCGCAATGACGATTAATCCTTAACTTATTGGCATTGACCTGTTCGGTAGACAGCAGAGGACGAATAAAGCAGAAAGATGATGTGATTTTTGATTTACGATATATGAAGTATGATTCTTGATTTAAACGAAATCAAATTTCAAGAATCAAGAATCAAGAATCATAAATCTAACTGATTATGATAGCAAAGCACAAGTCCCAACGCTCATATCCTATGCTTCAGACTTGCTAGAGTAGTGAGTTGATGGGATTTTTGATTTACGATATATGAAGTATGATTCTTGATTTAAACGAAATCAAATT
>CALCGQ010000250.1 GCA_937901015.1 uncultured Bacteroidota bacterium
TTTTCCGTTTTAAACGGGCTGCAAAAGTAATACTTCTTTTTTAACTGACAAAACAAAAATGCAAAAAAAATTAATCTTTTTTTTCTTTCCCTTTTAGTCAATATGTTATCTCCTAAATAAACCTTACTGCGTAAGATTCTCCTTCCTCTGTTGTATTACTCAAGAAAACTGATGAACTACCCGCTTTTTGCGAGCGGCAAAAGTAGAATACTTTTCTAAAATAACAACACATTTATCTAAAATAATTTAATCTTTTTTTGATGTTATTTTGAAACACTTCTAATATGCAGAAATACAGGGTAATAACTTTCAGGATTTCTTTGAAAATAATATTGATTTATTATTACTTGTTCTAATAATCTAGAATATTTGTTTGGAGACATTACTGCAAAAGAATAAATTATCTATCCACGAGTAAAGATATACTCATTTTCACTTGATAGTTCGTTATTGAAATAGTATCCTTCTTCATTGAATAATTTAATATTCTCTGGAATATCAGTACTATTCTCAATAATATATCGCGTCATTAAACCTCTAGCTTTTTTTGCATAAACACTAACTACCTTATATATCCCATTTTTATTTTCTTTAAATATGGGAGTAACTACTCTTGTATTAATTATTTTTAAGTTTATAACTTTCGAGTATTCTTCCGAAGCAAGGTTTATTAATACATTGTTATTCGATTCTACTAATTTGTTTTTTAACTCGGTTGTAATACTAGAACTCCAATACGAATACAAATTGTTATGCTTCAAAATGGATAATTTGGTTGCCATTTCTAATCTGTAAGGTTGTATTAGATCTAGAGGTTTTAATACGCCATAAATACCTGATAGTATAATAAGGTGTCTTTGTGCAAATAGAAGTTCGCTATCAGATAATGTGTTTGCGTCTAATCCGGTATAAACTTCTCCTCTAAATGAAAGTATTGCTTGTTTTGAATTATCCAAGGAATGGTAACTATTCCAAAATTGGAATTTATCATAGGTCTGTTCAGCAAGCTTAGAACTCACATTCATCAATGAAGCAATTTCTTTGGGTTTGAGTTTTTTGATCTTATTAACCAGTTTCTCACTCTTTGATTGGAAAATAGGCAATGAGTAATCTGAAACTTCCTTAATGTCAGATTGCTTAATGGTTTTTGAGGGGGATAAAATAATTATCATGATAAGATGCTATTTGGAAATACTGCTGGGTTCAGTCCTATTTATCAATCTATTAATATTCGTTTTATGTCTGATAAGTATTATTGCTGCAGATATAGCTAAGTAATATGTTAGGTATGATATTCCATTGATTATAAAACTGGTAATAGGAAGTGAAAGCCCTAGTAATATGGATGCTAAGCTAACATATTTTAATCTCCATTTAAATAAATAATAAATCGCAACGGAAACAAAAACTGAAATTGGTGCTATTAATAATGAGGCTCCTAATGTTGTATTTACTCCTTTACCTCCTTTAAATTTTAGAAATAAACTGTAATCGTGACCAATAATTGTTGCAAGTGCAACCAAATAAATGTAATAAGGTGGCGATTCAATTATACCATATATTATCAATAACTGAACTATTCCAACCGGTATTAAGCCTTTTAACATATCCAAAAGCTGGGTTATAATTGAAATCTTTTTTCCAGCAATACGTTTAACATTTGTGGATCCAATATTTCCGCTTCCAAGTTCAAGAATATTTAATCCGGTAGATTTCTTGGTAAGATAATAACCTGTTGGAATTGACCCAAGTATGTATGATAAGACTAGTATGGCAGATAATATTCCTAAAATCATTTTAGATCCTTAAGAATACTTAGTGTTTCTTCCACATGTTGTTCGGCATTTGTTTGGGAATTAAACATAAATATTACCTTACTTTCCTTGTTAATAACATAGGTAACCCTTCCTGGAATTAAGCCAAAAAGGTTCGATGGCACACCAAAAAGCTTTCTAACTTCATTGCCTTCATCAGCTAATAAAGTATAGTTTAGGTTATACTTATTTGCAAACTTTAAATGACTTTCAACTGACTGACCACTTATTCCAATAATTAGAGCATCAGCATCTTCAAACACGGCAAATTGATCACGAAATGAGCAAGCCTCTTTTGTACAACCTGGAGTGTCGTCCTTTGGATAAAAGTATATTACAAGATTTTTTTTGCCTAAAACAGAATCAATTTTAAATAGCTTACCAAATTGATCTTTAAGTTCAAAATTAGGGATTGTACTCCCTACTTCTATTTTTTTCATATTTGAGTTTGTGTTTTGTTGATCGGTTTTGTTTAATGAAAGATATAGTATAAACAGCAAAAAATAAATAGCAAGGTAAAAAAGGTAAAAATTTCTAAGTTTTTTATACTTAGTGTTATCAGGATACAAA
>CALCGQ010000251.1 GCA_937901015.1 uncultured Bacteroidota bacterium
GGTTATATCCAGATGTAAGAAATTGAGTGTTTCTCTTAAGAAATTTTTGTAATCCATTTGATACAATATGGTAAAATTTGCACTTAAATTTAAAGTGCAAATCTAAGCTTTTGTTCGAATCAATATTGGTTAAACTAATCCAGTAAATCCAAAAAATGATAGTGCAAGTATACCAGCTACAACTAGTGCAATTGGAACACCTTTCATACCTTTTGGAACCTCCATTAAATCAAGGTGTTCACGGATACCCGCAAATATTACCATTGCTAAAGTGAAACCTATTGCATTTGCAATTGCATATACAACACCTTCCATTAAGCTGAAATCCTTTTGGATTGTTAAGATGGCAACACCAAGTACAGCACAATTGGTTGTTATAAGTGGTAAAAATACGCCTAACGCCGAGTACAATGAAGGACTAACCTTTTTAAGAATAATTTCTACCATCTGAACCAGAGAAGCAATTACAAGAATGAAAACGATGGTCTGCATAAATTGTAAACCAAATGGGTTCAGTACATAGTATTGTAGTATCCATGTAACCATTGTTGCTAAAGTCATAACAAAAAGAACAGCTCCACCCATCCCAATGGATGTTGATACCTTGCTTGATACACCTACAAATGGGCAAATCCCTAAAAATTGAGCAAGAACAATGTTACTTACGAATATAGACCCAATAATTATTACAATATATTCCATATCAATTAGTTTTAGGCTTTGTTAAATTTATTAATAATCGCAACTAGATATCCAAGAGCTATAAATGCACCAGGAGCAAGGATAAAGACTAACATTAAATCTCCGTCGATAAGGCTAAATCCGAATATTGCTCCAGCTCCAAGTAATTCTCGAACTGCTCCTAATAACGTTAGTGCGAATGAAAATCCAAGACCCATTCCGAAACCATCAATTAATGAAGAGCCAATATTGTTTTTTGAAGCAAATGCTTCAGCTCTACCAAGAACTAAACAGTTAACTACAATCAAAGGAATAAATAGTCCAAGAGCATCAAATAATCCTGGCATATATGCTTGCATCACTAATTCTACTACTGTTACAAATGAAGCAATTATGATAATAAATGAAGGTATTCTTACTTTATCTGGTATAAAGTCTCTTACAAGCGACACTACCAAGTTCGACATTACAAGAACAAATGTGGTTGCCAGTCCCATTCCCAATCCATTTACTGCAGAGGTTGTTACACCCAATGTAGGACATAATCCAAGAAGGAGTACAAAAACCGGATTTTCTTTGATGAAACCCTTTGTGAAATTTTGTAATTGATTCATAGTTTATTATTTATTGTGAGCCAAGGTATTAGATCAGGAATCAAGATCAATATAACTTAGTTCATATCATCAATTTATTTTTTCCGACTCTTAGTCTTTTTTATCATAAGAATCATAAGCTCTTTGCACAGCATCACAAAATGCACGTGAAGTAATAGTAGCTGCTGTTATGGCATCCACATCACCACCGTCTTTGGTAACTTCCAAAGCATATGTAGATGGGTTTTTACCCATGAATTGTAATGGAAAATCTGATTTCTTCACATCCATTTTATCTCCAAGTCCTGGTGTTTCCTTATGTGAGACAACTGCGGTATTATTTATTGTACCATCTTGAAGCAAACCAACCATCAATTCTATTTTACCACTAAATCCCATCATAGTGTAGGTTTTGATTGCTGTTCCTATTATTTCATCATTCTTTGATGCAATATAATAGATCAAGGAATCTTGACCATCTCCAAGTCCTACTTTAACAGTTTCAATACTATCAAATTCAGGAAGTACAGTTTTAATAGCAGCTTCCAATTTCTTCTTTTTCGCCAAAGCAATTGGTTCTTTGGTAACAGTATAAACACCACCAAGTGCTAAAGCTGCAATAGCAGAAACAAGAAATAGTGTTACCACCATGTTTATGAAATTCGATTCTCTTTTACTAGCCATTTCTGAAAGTATTATTTGTTTAAAGCAACTCCAGGATTTACACCAAATCGTTTTGGTTTGAATCCCCTGTTAATTAATGGTACTACAGCGTTCATAATAAGTATTGCGAACGAAACACCTTCGGGATATGCACCCCACATTCTAATAAGAATAGTTAGCAGACCTATACCAAATCCATATACTAGCTGACCACTTTTTGTCATAGGTGATGATACCATGTCTGTTGCCATAAAAATAGCTCCTAGTAACATTCCACCAGTTAACATATGGAATACAGGATCTGCGTAATGCTCAGGATCTACACCCCAGAAAATACCTGAGAAGATTGCTACGGTAAGTAACATTGAAACAGGAATATGCCAGGTGATAATCTTTTTCCACATCATATAAACACCACCAAGGATTAATGCAATTGCACTTACTTCTCCCATGGAACCTCCCATATCACCCATTAAGCCCTGGGTATATGATGGAATTTCCGGTGCCAATTCTGACATTGTTTTGTTAGCTCCCAGACCTTCTTTCACAATCCCCAATGGGGTAGGACCGGTTACTACATCAGCTAACCCTTCTGTAATTGGACTCGGCTTTGGCCAAGATGTCATTTCTACAGGAAATGAAACAAGTAAAAATACACGAGCAACCAAAGCGGGGTTGAAAACATTTTTTCCAAGTCCACCAAATGACATTTTAGCCATTCCAATAGCAACCAAAGCTCCAATAATAATCATCCAAGTAGGTAAATTTGATGGAAGATTGAGAGCAAGTAAAATTGCCGTTACAAGAGCTGATCCGTCATTTATTGTCAATGCTCCTTTTATGAGATATTTTTGAATTATCCATTCGAAAAACAAACTTGCAACAATTGCTATTAGGAAAACTCTGATGGCATCAACTCCAAAAAAATAGATTGAAAAGAGCATGGTGGGTATCATTGCGATAACAACACCGTACATTATTTTTTTTGTTGATTCTTCTCCTTGAATATGGGGAGAACCTGAAATAAAAAACTTATTCATAGTTTGTTATTTATTATTTCTGTTTCTTAAAATCTGACCTACTTTTAATTTGCCTAATCTTAGGTAATCAAGTAGTGGAATGGCAGAGGGACAACCATATTGACATGATCCGCACTCAATGCAATCCATTATTGCTTCATTTTCAGCCATCTCGTAGTTTCCGAGTTTTGCAGCTTTTGAAAGTAAAAATGGCTCAAGTCCCATTGGACATACATAGGTACATTTTGAACATCTAATACAGGGTCCTTCAACGTTTCGAGACGACTCATCTTTCTTCATTAATAATATTCCTGAGGTACCTTTTACCACTGGTATTTCAAGAGAAGTTATTGCTTTTCCCATCATCGGACCACCTCCAATAATTTTACCTGTATCTTCGGGTAATCCTTCAGCTGCATCAATAAGTTCACTTATTTGTGTACCAATCCTGACCATGAAGTTTGAAGGTTTCTTAACAGCTTTTCCGGTAACAGTTACAACTCTTTCAATTAGAGGTTTGTTCTTTTGAACAGCCTCATAAACAGCAAAAGCAGTACCTACGTTTTGAACCACACAACCAACTTCTATGGGAAGTTTTCCTGATGGAACTTCACGATTAACAGAAGCTTTTATTAGCTGTTTTTCACCTCCTTGAGGATACTGAACTTTTAACGGTTGAACTTCAATATCATCACTACCCTTAAGCAATTCATTTAAATGACTAATTGCATCAGGCTTGTTATTTTCAATACCAATAAATGCTTTCTTAACATTTAAGGCCTTCATTAAAATTCGTATTCCGATAATAATTTCCTGACCCATTTCTAACATCATGCGATGATCAGCTGTGAGATAGGGCTCACATTCAACACCATTGATGATGAGATATTCAGCAATTTTACCTGTAGGAGGCATTAGCTTAACATATGTTGGAAATGTAGCTCCACCTAAACCAACTATACCCGCATTCTTAATTTTCTCGATTATCTCCTTGGATTCAAGGGTAATCTCAGAAACAATATCTTTCGATGTATCGATTCCGTCTGCCCATTCGTCTTCGGTAGTATTAATTATAATACAAGGTCTTTTATATCCAGATCCATCAATGGCATTATCAATCTTTAAAACTTTTCCTGATACTGGAGAGTGAATATTTGTTGATATAAATCCACCAGCTTCGGCAATAAGCTGCCCAACTTTTACTTCATCACCTTTTTTTACTATTGGTTTTGATGGAGCTCCCAAATTTTGTCCAAGAGGTACAATAGCCTGTTTTGGTACAGGTAGTGTTTCTATTGGAGCGTTTGATGATAGTTTATTTTCCGCCGGATGAATTCCTCCTAATGCAAATGTTCGTAGTATTCCCATGTCTTCGGATTTATTCTTTATTATCTTTATTCTCAATGGTTTTCTCTGTTGTAGCACTTTCCTTTTTAGGAGTATCAGCTACTGGAGCTGCTTTTGGTGCATCGCCAGCTGGTTTTTCAACAGGTTTTCTTGTAACAGACTTGTCACCTACAGGTGCACTTGCCTTTGGTTTTTCAGGCCTAGGTTTCCTAGGTTTGAAATTTATTTCATGTATTGCATTAGTAGGGCATACATCAACACATTTTCTACATAGTGTACATTTATCAAAGTCGATGTAAGCTAAGAAACTGGTAATGGTTATTGCATCAAACTTACATTCTTTCTGACATTTTGTACATCCAATACATGCAACAGCACAGTTCTTTTTCGCCGGAGCTCCTTTTTCCTGATTTATACAGGAAACAAAAATTCGCTTGTCTTTAGGACCACGTTTACGTAATTCGATAATATCTCTTGGACAGGCAATAACGCAAGCATTACATGCTGTACACTTATTATTCACTTCAGGAAGACCCGTTTCAGGATTCATATGAATTGCTTCGAAATCACATGAGTCAACACAATCACCCAAGCCAAGACATCCATGCATACATCCACCTTCGCCAGAGTAAAGAGCATGAGCAAATGCACATGATGTTGCACCTTCATAGCTAACTTTCTCAGGAGAGTTAGTTCGTGAACCATTACACCTAATTACTGCAATCATCGGATCCTTAGCTTCAACCTCCAGACCTAATATCTTGCCAACTTCCTGACTAACATCATTTCCCCCAACTGGGCAATTCAAACCATCAAGATTGCCTTTTTCCTTTGCAGAAACTACTGTTGCTTCGGCGTATGCCCTACATCCAGGGAAACCACAACCTCCGCAGTTTGCAGATGGTAAAGCCTCTTCAACTTCATCAATTTTAGGATCTTCAAAGACCTTAAACTTATTGGCAATAAAATACAAGATAATGGCCATAATAAGGCCAAGTCCTCCCAGTGCACTAATTGCGATTATTATTATATTATCCACGGCAATCCGTTTTAATTAGTTGTTCTAATTTTCAATGAAACAAAAATAGAATAAATAGGGTTACTGTGAAAAATGGAACAACAATGAGATTGCGTTGTAAGTATCAGTAAATCAGGATTATATAAGCTTAGTTAAGGGTTGTTAATATGGTTTGGTACTATTACGTATCTGATTATCAGCAACTTTTATAAATTGCTTAGAACCACTCTAAATTAGCGAATTATGATCAATTTAGAAAGATTATGCTCTGATACTGTAGTTAAACTTGGTGCCAAGGTACTTTCTTAACAAATATAGGGTGAAATAATATGGTAACATTAGAAGTATGGAAAGCACTCCGGCCATACCCTCATCCATACCTGTGCCAATGAGAATTATCAGACTTAAAAACAATACCAAAAATGGAAATATATACCCAAGTAATACTGCCCAGGTCCCCAATGATTGCTGCATCTCAATAATTATTGACTGATTGATTTTAAACTTACTAGGATTATCCATTTTCACCAATACAGACTTTTCTTCAACTTCACTAACAGCGCATGCTCCTTTGATTTCACAAGATGCACAACCTGAGGTTACCATGATGCTAACCTCTACTTTATCATCTTTTATACTCTTGATAATCCCTGGATGTGTTACAATTTTATTCTTCACAATATCATGCTTGATTTGATTGCAAAAATACTCAAATTATCGTTTATCTCTTATGAATTTATGGAGTAGAAATAGATACTGGTAGTACTTTTCCATTGAAATATTTGTTTCCGTTGATGGCAAAGTCATAAATGAAATCAGCCATTTCATTTGCATTCAACGGTGCTTTATAACCCGGGAAAGCTTCATTTAACATCTCTGTTTGTACAGCACCCAAAGCCAATGCATTTGAGCTGATACCTAAATCTTTAAATTCTTCGGCCATACATTCAGATAAAATTGATAGAGCTCCCTTACTTGCGCTATATAGAGAGAGTCCTGGGAATTTGGACGAGCCCTGATATCCACCCATGGAACTTATGTTAACAATGTGGCCGCCCGAATTTATTATTGGCAGTAAATCTCTTATCAAGCGAAAAGCACTTTTTACATTCACATTAAACAAAGCATCGAAATCATTATCTGATAACTCATGTATGGGTTTGCTTATTAGTAAACCCGCATTATTAATTATAATGTCAACATTTGCAAATGTTTCTTGAACTATAGGTAATAGATCTTTCTTGAAATCTGTTTTTGAAAGATCCATGCTAAGGTGATTGAACCTACTATTGTTACTGAAGATTTCATCTTTAGTAAATGAATCGGAGCTTCTTGAAATTGCTATTACATTATGTTCCTGAAGAAATTTTTTGCAAAGCTCATATCCTATACCTCTGCTTGCACCTGTTATAATAATATTCATTTTACAAGATTTTGTTTTTAGCTATTTACCACCAAGTTGTTGCATTAAAGCATCATTGTCAGTGGCATTAATAGTAAGGGTTCCATCATCATCCACTGTAATAGAAATATTGTATCTGGGGTTGTTATCAGCTCCTATCGTAAAATTCATATATGATGCACCCTTTATCGTCTCAATACCATATTCTTTTTTAAGCTGTATTGCATCCTTGTAGTCCTGACTCAATGGGATATTTGCTGTTTTTGCAATAATAGCTGCTTGTTGCATTGCTAGTTCGTAACTGCCTTTGTAGACAAGTATTACTGAATTAAAACCTTCAATTTCATTGCGTTCAGATGTGGATTGGCTAAAATCCTGGTCATATACCAAACCCACTGGTTCTGTAAGTCCTAATCTTCTGGCCCATCTTGGCAATCCTGTAACACTATTATCGTTTGTTTTTGCAATCTTTCTTCCAAGTGAGTTGTTGATTTCATTCAGCTTTTCAATTGCTTCTTCATCACTTATCAACCCTAGATCCCTATCCTGTTCAATTTTGCTCACCTCTTCCTGCATCTGATCCATCAAGTCAAGTGTACTATCAACTTTATCCATGGTGGAAGTGAAAGAACTAAGGTTTTGTTGGAAGTCTTTTCCTTCATCTTTTGGTACTTCATCACACGACTGTAAGGAGATTAGCAATATGCAAAATGAAAAAAAATAAATTGAGATTTGTTTTAGAGGCATGAATGTAAATTTTATCCAAAAGTAAAAACAAACTGTGGTAATAGGTTGAAAATTTTATTAAATCTTATCATTTTCAATGATTGCAGGATTTAATTAGTTATAAATCAGGTAATAAGCAGTATAAGGCTTTGTTTGTTGGCAATGTTCTTAAATATAACAATGATTCTAAGGAAAAAATTTAAAATCCAAATTGACCATTTTTAAACTACTTTTGCTGAAATTATTGGTTTGATTAATTAAATATTGTCCATGATGGTTGAACAAGAAAAAAAGCTTGTTACCGAATTAATTACTCGTGCTTTAGTTGAAGACCTTGGTGATGGTGATCACACTTCCATGGCAACAATTCCAGAAAGTGCAATTGGTAAAGTAAAACTTCTAGCAAAGGATATTGGTATTGTTGCAGGAGTTGAGGTTGCATCTATGGTTTTTAAACAAGTGGATAAAAATCTTAAGGTTAATGTATTGATTTCTGATGGTGAAAGGATTTTTCCCGGTGATGTGGTTATGGTTATTGAGGGGAGTTCCAGATCATTGTTATCTGCTGAACGTACGGCTTTAAACTTTATTCAAAGGATGAGTGGTATTGCAACATATACAAATAGTATTGTTGAATTAATTGGTGATCTACATACTAAGCTTCTTGATACCAGGAAAACAACCCCTGGGAATAGAATAGTTGAGAAATTGGCTGTTAGATATGGTGGAGGTATGAATCATAGATTTGGACTTTATGATATGGTTATGATTAAGGATAATCATGTAGACTTTGCTGGTGGGATAAAAAATGCGATTGTGTCAACACATGATTATTTTAAAAAAACTGGTAAAAACCTAAAGGTTGAAATTGAAGTTAGGAATTTTAAGGAGCTAAATGAGGTAATTGCACAAGGTGGAGTTGATAGGATAATGCTAGATAACTTTACACCCATAGATCTTAAAAAAGCACTTGATTTAATAGGTAACAAATTTGAATCTGAAGCATCTGGCGGGATTACAAAGGAAACCATACGTGATTATGCATTAACCGGAGTGGATTATATTTCCGTTGGCGCACTTACGCATCAAATTAAAAGTCTGGATTTAAGCTTGGTAACATATTAAAAGTTTTGAATAAACTCTATAATCAAATAAGTTTAAGTTTAAACAACTTATCACATAACATTGGTAAAAGGCTAAAAGTAGTTGTACTTCCAGGCTTTGATGGAATGCCACTATATTATGTGTTAGTTTTCTTCATAAGAGGTTTATTCAAAGGTGTATTAACATATCGTGCAGCTGCAATTGCATATAACTTTTTTCTTGCCCTTGTTCCATTAATTCTCTTCCTTTTTACATTGATTCCATATGTTACAAGTACGAATTATCAAGGAGAGTTGCTGGCATTGCTTGATGAGGTGATTCCCTCAAACATCTATTCAATGGTAAAATCAACTCTGGTTGAGATAATTAGTCGGCCAAAAAGCGGACTGTTATCATTGGGTTTTATGATGGCTATTTACTTTGCAACCAATGGTGTGGATGCCATACTTGAAGGTTTTAACCAAAGTTATCATAGAATAAAAACATGGCCATGGTGGAAACAGAAATTTTATGCATTCCTACTGATGACTGTTATTTCTTTTTTAGGATTTATTTCAATGCTATTCTTAACATCTGGTAAGTTGATAATTAATACTTTGGGGAAATATGAGATCATAACAGGTAGTGTAACAATTATATTATTGCTTGTTATTCAATGGATTGTAATTGTTAGTGTTATGTTGCTGAGTGTTTCAATTCTATACTATTTTGGGCAGCGTAAAGAAAAAAAGGAAGATTACCGTTTCTTTTCTGCAGGAGCAATACTCTCCACAGGTTTATTTATTGTAGGTGGATTAGCGTTGAAAGCTTATTTTGAGAATTTTTCAAACTACAATGTACTTTACGGATCCATCGGATCATTAATCATTCTTCTTGTATGGCTATTTTACAACGCTTTGATCATATTAATAGGCTTTGAGTTAAATACTAGCATTAGAAGATCAAAGGAGCTTTCTGATTCTAAACACTGGTCCAAACCAACTATAAATGAAAAAACTAAACCTTAATTTTAGTCTTATTATCGGGCTTTTATTTATTATAAGCTTTTCTTTAGCACAGACTCCGTCTGAATCAGATTCCCTACAAAAGATAGCTGTTAATGAGTTTATTGAGGATTGGCATAATAATGCAGCAAAAGCTGATCTAGCATATTTTGATAAGATTTCAGATAATGGAATTTACATTGGTACTGATGCCACTGAATTATGGACGAAGGATGAATTTGTAATATGGAGTGAAAAATATTTCGAGAGGGGTAAGGCATGGACCTTTACAACCATTGAGCGAAATATATATTTATCAGATGATACTGACCTTGCTTGGTTTGATGAATTATTGAATACGGGAATGGGTGTTTGCAGAGCCTCTGGAATAATCCAATATAAAGATGATAAATGGGAAATATTACATTATCATTTGTCGCTTGCTGTGCCAAATGAGTCAATAGAAGAAGTTAAAAAGGCAATCGGTAGTATGGATTAATCTTTCTTTTTGAAATTCTTGTTTTTGTTATAGAACTTCTTTTTTCCGGGTTTCGATCCACCTTTTTTATTTGGTCTTTTAGATGGATCATAAATTTTTATGGGCTTCCATTCTGGTCCTTCACCTAATTCTGGTGGCAAAGGGATTTTCATAACTTCGTTCTCTATAAAGTCTTCAATACGTTTAAAGTTAAACATATCACCCTCATTAACAAGTGTAATGGCAACTCCGGTAGTTTTTGCACGCGCAGTTCTTCCAACACGATGAACATAATCCTCAGCATCGTTAGGAACATCATAGTTTATAACCAGATCAATGTCCTTAATGTCGATTCCACGACTAAGCACATCTGTTGCAACCAGAACTCTTGTTCTCTTTGCTCTGAAGTTTATCAGAACCTCTTCTCTTTTTTCCTGATCAAGGGCAGATGAAATACCATGAATATTTCTTTCTACGCTTCGTAAATCACGAACTATGTCGTTTACTTTCAGTTTGGTAGAGCTAAAAATTAATATACTCGTAAGTTCTGGTTTGTCTTTTATCAAGCTACTAATAACCTTAGTTTTTTGAGTGTCATAAGTAAGGTATGCAGCCTGAAGTACACCCTCAGCCGGCTTCGACATCTCAATGGTTATTTGCTTTGGTTTAGTAAGGATTTTAGATGCTAACTGTCTTATTTTAGACGGCATTGTTGCACTAAACATTAGAGTTTGCCTCTTTTTAGGAAGGTATTCAATGATCTTTATTATATCATCAAAAAATCCTATATCAAGCATCCTGTCTGCTTCATCAAGGATCAAATGTTTAATGCCGTCAAATTTTACATATCCCATATTTAAATGTGATATCAATCTTCCAGGAGTTGCAACAATTATGTCAGCACCGGAGGTTAGAGCACGCTTTTCTGCATCCCAATCTGAGCCACCGCCACCACCATATACAGGAATTGACTGCACTGGGGTAAAATATGTGAACCCTTGTATTGCCTGATCGATTTGAATCGCAAGTTCTCGGGTTGGGACAATTATTAATACACTGGTTTCGTGTTTATGGTCTTTTGTTAGTATATCCAATACAGGAAGTACAAATGCTGCTGTTTTTCCGGTTCCGGTTTGTGCACATGCTATCAGGTCGTTACCTGCAAGTATTTCAGGTACTGCTTTTTCCTGCACTGGGGTTGCTTGTTCAAAGCCCATAAAAGATATGGCCTCAAGCATTTGGTCATTTAATCCGAGTTCTTTAAAATTCATTGATTGTATATTCGCTTCTAATAAAAAGCGTTAAGATTTAGTGTGGCGAAGTTAATAAAATTTGAGTGTATTGAATCAGTATGTGTGGACTCAACTTTTATTTACTTTTGCTGCCAAATTTTATAATATGAAAATTGCCCTGTTAACCTGTAGTGAAATGCCTGATATGCTTCCATATGATATGGAAGTAATAAAACTGTTAAAACAAAAAAATATAGAATCCAAGGTATTGATTTGGGATGAGTTAACGGATACAGATATTCGTAATCTTGAAATCTATGACATTGTTTTAGTTCGTACAATATGGGATTATTATAAGAAGGTGCCGAAGTTTATCAACTTTATGGAATTATTGAAGGCTTCAAATGTGAAGCTTTTGAACCCGATCGACATAATTAATTGGAATATGGATAAAAAGTATCTCCAGGAATTACAAAATGAAGGGTTCAGTATTATTCCTACAATTTTCAACTACGGACAAACAGGTAGCTTTGAGGAGGCTTTGCTAAAGGGTTGGAATAGGATGATTCTTAAGCCAATGATATCAGCAGGTTCTTATCATACTTTTGTTCTAAATTCAGCAGATAAAATATCATTTGATGAACTAATAAGCAAACACTATAAGAACCGACCATTTATGCTCCAAGAGTTTATTCCTGAGATTTCTGAAGGTGAAATATCAACCATCACTCTCACTAATCCTTCACCAAATAATGATGAAGAATTCTCATATTCAGTTACAAAAATTCCTAAAACAGGAGATTATAGAGTTCAAGTGGATTATGGTGGTATGTATTCCATCGGAAATGTGGATCCTCAAATAAAGAAGATTAGTGAACAAATAACTGCTCGCTTTGAAGGTAAGTTACTTTACCAAAGGTTGGACGGACTTTGGCGCGATGGTAAGTTTCTAATTATGGAAATTGAATTGATTGAGCCAGATTTATATCTTAATTATAGTAAAGAGGCATTAAACTGTTGGGTTGATAATATTGTTTCGGTTGTTAATACTTTGTCTACCAATGATTCAATGAGTGAATGATTTAATGAGTGAATAGTAGTTAGTCTCTCTGTTTATTATTATCAGTTGGAAAGGTGCTTTGCTTGCATTCTACTGGAGTAATTATCCATATGTGAAACAACGATTAACGTTTAATTGTGAAAGCAGTTGGTCGGATAGAGTGTTGTGTGAAGAGATCTAAACTCGAAGCTCATTGCTTACTCACATAGGTTGGTAGTTGATTCTTTTTGCAAGTATCCAGGCACAAAAAAAGGAGAGCCAGTTTTGACTCTCCTTATAATTTTGTAACTAGCTGATCGCTATATCTCGCTAACGTTTCTTTT
>CALCGQ010000252.1 GCA_937901015.1 uncultured Bacteroidota bacterium
TAAAAGTTTCAGCATAAATGCAGCATACATGTTGCTTTATTTTGTTGCGAGCTATTATGTTCTTTTCGCTAGAAAAGCTAGAAAACCCATGTATTACTATTTTAATACAATTTTAGGATTCAATCCAATCAAGTCTTTTCAATATCTATATAAGAACAATCTTACATTCGGAAAAGTTATAATCGATAAGGTAACTGTGATGGCAGGATTGCCTAACAAGTTCACTTTTGATTTTGAGGGTGAAGAGCATCTACATTCCATGGCAGAAAATGGTGGAGGTTTAATCATAAGTGCTCATTTTGGCAACTGGGAAATTGCCGGACATCTGCTTGATAGAATAAAAACACCGGTTCACATTGTTATGTTAGAGGCTGAACATGAAAATATAAAGGCCTTATTGGACACCGTAATGACAGAGAAGAAGATGAGTATAATACCGATTAAAGACGATATGTCTCATTTATTCAAGATTAAAGATGCTCTAAAAAACAATGAAATTGTGGCACTTCATGGTGACAGGTTTCTACCAGGTTCAAAAACAATTACATGTAATTTTCTGGGGAAAAAGGCAGAGTTCCCAACTGGTCCATTTTACATTGCCTTAAAATATAACAAACCAGTTACCTATGTGTCTGCTGTGAAAGAAACAAATACTCATTATCATCTATTTTCAACACCGCCAATGGATTACCTTGCTGACCATGGTGGCAATGTTCGAAATCTTAAGGATAGAGATCAGAAATTGAAGATAATGCTATCTGATTACATTAAAGAACTTGAGTTGCTGGTACGCAAGCATCCTGAACAATGGTTTAACTATTATTATTTTTGGAATATTAACAACTGATAAATATGAACAATTACGGTTCCGATTCAAAAACTGCATTACAAGCAAAATTCGATGCTCAAAAAATTGCTTTTGCACCAATTATGTTTCAAGCTGCCCGTGCACTGCGCGAGTTAGGCATACTTGAATATCTGCTTAAGAATAAAAGAAAAGGAGCTCAAATCGACACTATTGCAAATGAACTAAAGCTATCAGTATATGGTGTTAAAGTATTACTAGAGGCTGGTTTGAGCATAGAATTGGTATTAATAAAAGACAACAAGTACTATATTACAAAAACAGGATATTTTATTCTGAGTGATGAACTTACCAGAATTAATATGGATTTCACTCATGATGTAAACTATGAAGGTATGATGCATCTTGACAGCTCAATTAAAAATGGTAAACCTGAAGGACTTAAAACTTTCGGAGAGTGGAATACCGTTTATGAAGCACTTGCAGAATTGCCGGATCAGGTTAGAAAGAGTTGGTTTGCATTTGATCATTTCTACTCTGATTATGCATTCCCTGAAGTATTACCTCATATTGCAGAGAAGAATCCTGAAAAGATTCTGGATGTTGGTGGGAATACAGGTAAATTTTCCATCTTCTGTGCTCAGAATATTGAAAATGTTAAGATGACAATTCTTGATTTACCAGGTCAGGTTGCTGATGCCAAGAAGAATATTGAAGAAGTAAATCTCTCAGACAGAATAAGTACACATTCACTAAACTTACTTGACAACTCTACTCCCTTTCCAAGAGGTTATAATATAATATGGATGAGTCAATTTCTTGATTGTTTCTCACAAGAGGAAATACTTGGATTACTCAACAGGTCATACGAAGCACTTGATGAAAATGGTTCTTTATATATACTGGAGACATATTGGGATTTACAAGAATTTGAAGCTTCTGCATATAGTCTGCATGCCACATCACTATACTTCACCGCAATTGCAAATGGTAATAGTCAGATGTATCACTCTGATGACATGAAAAAGCTAGTTGAAAAATCTGGTTTATATGTAAGTGAAGTCATAGAAAACATTGGTGTGAGTCATACATTATTTATCTGTAAAAAGAAATAATAAACCTCATGATTGAATAATAACATTCACAAAAGGACATAAAAAAACGGGCTATATATTATATAGCCCGTTTTTTTAATTTCATAATATATTAATATTCATCTTCATTAAAGAAAAAATCCTCTTTTGTAGGATAATCAGGCCATAGATCTTCAATACGATCATACGCTTCCCCTTCATCTTCAATTTCCCTTAAATTCTCTATTACTTCTGGCGCTACACCTGTTCGTATCGCCCATTCTATCAATTCATCCTTGGTAGCTGGCCAAGGTGCATCTTCTAGCTTTGACGCTAGCTCTAAAGTCCAATACATTTGTCTATAATTTTTTGCAAAAATAGTTTTTTTTTGATATAAACCAAACAAAAAACAAAATTGTTCAAAATCCCCTACAGCCGTGGCTTCCAAAGCATTTCTTCTGCATTTTTATCCTTACCAATTTTTCTAGCCAGAACAAAAAAGTAATCTGACAACCTATTTAGATAAATTAGTATTAAATCGCTTATCTCAAATTCTTCATTTAGCCTCAGTACTAGCCTCTCAGCTCTTCTACAAACAGTCCGTGTAATATGACAATACGATACAATCGTATTTCCTCCTGAGAGTAAAAATGACTTTAACTGCGGCAACTCTTTGGTCATTCGATCAATTTCTTTTTCAAGAAACTCTATATCTCCAGTAGATATTTCTGGCAACTTAAAATCACTTGAATTATCAGAAGCTAACAATGATTCAATGGTGAATAATCTATCTTGAATTTCCAATAAACTAGCTTTATCAATTTGGCTAATATCCTGATCTCTTATTAGCCCCACCCATGAACAAAGTTCATCAACGGTTCCATAGCATTCAATTCTGATATGGTGTTTAGGAACTCTTGTTCCTCCAATTAATGCTGTGGTACCGGAATCTCCTGTTTTTGTATATACTTTCAATTGTATTTTTTTTTGATTAATATTATACTGTTATATAATCTTTAACAGTTTTAATATTTTTATTTATTTCATCTGAAGCAATTCGTCCATCAATCATTCGAATAACTCTGTGTGCATGCAATGCAATATCTTCTTCGTGGGTTACCACAATAATAGTATTCCCGAGTTTATGAATTTCCTCAAGTAATCCCATTATCTCAATGGAAGTTTTAGAATCAAGGTTACCAGTAGGCTCATCAGCAAGTACAATGGATGGATTATTAATTAATGCCCTAGCCACAGCCACACGTTGTCGCTGTCCACCCGAAAGCTCATTTGGTCGGTGATTCATTCGATCAGCCAGTTGAACTTCGCTTAATTTTTCCTCAGCTCTTTTTATCCGATCCGATTTACTCACACCAGCATATACCAATGGCAACATCACATTTTCCAAAGCTGTAGAACGTTGTAGCAAATTAAAGGTTTGAAAAATAAAGCCAATCTCCCTATTCCTAACATCTGCAAGCTCATTATCTGTCATCTTACTTACATCCTGATCATTCAGGTTATAAGTGCCAGCTGTAGGCGTATCAAGACACCCAAGAATATTCATCATTGTTGACTTCCCTGATCCAGAAGGCCCCATAATGGCAACAAATTCATTGTCTTGTATTTGCAGACTTACTTCACGTAGTGCTTTTACAGTTTCAGTACCAACTTGAAAAAACCGGCTTATATCTTTGAACTCAATAATATTCTTACGCATCATTAATAATTTTATTGATAAGTTAATATCTGATGATAAAATCTTGTTTTTCAATTCCCTTTCTAAAAAACACAATACCAAACCAAAAAAGATCAATTGTAATACTCACTCTATTATCTTTCTTAATTTGATCCCATGCATTTTCCATTCCACTGGACCAATGAATATCATCAAACACAAATATACTATTTTCAGTTATATATTTGGAGCATACTTGGTAATACCTTAGTGTTGGTTCTTCTCGATGGTTACCATCAAAAAACACAAAATCAAGTGTTTCAAATTTTTTAAGAACGTTTTGAAGATTGGTATCAAAATTTCCCGTGGTAATTTCAATATTATCAAGCTTCAATGCTGAATGCATCTCGTCAGCTTTTGATGCCAGATTAGCACATCCTTCCATACTAATCATCTTACTAGATGGAGATCCCATCTTAATATAAGACGAACTTATTCCAACAGCAGTGCCAAACTCCAGTATGTTTTTAGATTTAGAATACTTTGATAACCTATATAATAACTCAAGCCTAGACTTACTATGTGTTCTTGATCTAACTAAACTTTTTAATGTAAGGATATTAGTTCTATAAGCCTTATTACCAGCTGCAAAACCAAAATCAACAGTTTCAATCTGGTCGTTACTACTTGCAAATTTATTCCGATAATCCCATAGCTTGGAGTAATCATCAAAATAGGTTTTATCTCTTAAAACATCATTAATAAAACCATAAACAAAATCTGAATGTATTCGATATCTAGATTTTGAAGTTATAAGATACTTAATATACCTTATAATAAAAATAAGTTTCTTCATTAATTTGGTTTTGCTTGTTTGCTTAATCTATTTATATGCAATTTTATTAGCGTAAAACACGGTCCTTGTTGATTGGTCGCCTAAAGTCCTATTTTTAATTTTTTGATACCCATAGATAAGATAATAATCTTCATACCAATGAATTATATGACTATTTTCTTCTTGACTCACTTTATCCTGAGGATAATCGCTACCAATCTTAGCTTTGGTTCTTTCAATATCTGCTGGCCCTTCAATTGTCTGACTTACAACTTTTCCATTATTCACATAAGCAAGTGAGACATAATTTTCATCACTAAACACTAACGACTTCCTGCTTCTGGAGAACGTTAGCATATCTTCAATGGGAAAATCATTACTCCAAACAAGAGTTCCATCATCGTACAATCCCGCTACGATAACGTCATAAAAATCATATCCACTAAAAACATTATAAGTATATGGATATGGTCTTCCGTAGAAATCATAATCCATTCTTGTTTCAGTTTTGTAATAAGGTTGAAACACCTCCACCGAGAATATGAAAACACCGTCATGTGACTTATAAACCTCAGGATTACTCAAATTAAATGAGGCTGTTACCATTCGATTCGCTTTTTTTGTTGTGTCAGAGTTATCAGGCTGCTTAGTTGTTACAAAATTATCAGGTCCAATGGCACCTGATATATTATTAAAGCCCATAAAATCGTAATAACGAAGTTTTTCCTGCTTATGATTGACAAATTTCAGAAAGAACATCCCTGCACTTTTGTTTTCAGTATCTTCTTCCAGGTCTTTAAATGACAAACTTCTTCCGGTTATCATATTATATGTGCCAAAAACAAGCAATTCACTTTTATTCGTATTGATAAATGTATAATCTTTAAAATATTTCAAAGGTTCTGTATTACCAACTTTAAGATTATGCTTTTGTGTTCCATCCAATGAATATGCCATTAGATGATCGCTTATATACCTTCGGTCGTTACTTTGCTTAATGGCAACATAAAAAAGTTTGTTTCCTAAATCGGCATATACTGCTTCAATAAATCCTTGTGTTCCCAGATCAATATGAACAGGCTCCAAATCACCATTATTCAAGTTAATAAATACCAGATCTGTTTCTTTCTTCTTTAGATTTAATGCTAAACAAGCGGTATTTTCAATAATCTCAAACCCTGCAAACTCAGCCTTGGCGGGAATAGACCCTGATATTTTTGAAAAATCCTGCCTTCGTGTATCATAATTAATTATCTCATAATACCCAAAATCGGCTCTATCTCTACTAAGGTTTTTATACAGTATATATATATTATTCTTTTCTCGCTTTGAAGTAATAAATTCAATCTTATCTGCCAAAGGCACAAACTTCAACCATTGTTGTTTTAAATCCGTATCAAAAAGGCCAAAATACCATTTGCGGTTTTTTTCGCTATCGAGTTCATTGCTTTCATAAAATATCAGGAAACCATCTTTCCCAATGGCTTCCATATGAAAAGTTTCGGCATCTATATTAGACGGAACTTCCAAACGAACAGCATCGAGCTTCTGTGCTAGCAAGCTAGTATTTAGAAGTAACAAAACCCAGATTAAAATTCTATTCAACATAGTTATTATTTGTATGTTGTGCAAACGTATAATTATTGATAAAATTACAAAAAAGACTGTTGATATTTGGATTAGTTTTAACAATCATTATGCCATGAAATCCTTAACTCCATAAAATGTAAAATCCTGCCCAAATTGTATTGAGCAGGATCTTATATAATTTTCAGAATATGTCTATTTTACAGTAAACTTACCTACTGATCTTGTTCCATCTATATCTTTAGTTTCGATAAAGTATAACCCAACTGGAAGTGCACTAACACTAATGGTATTATTACCAGTTTCTAGATTGTTTTCTATCATCAGCATACCACTCATTGAATACACTTTAAATATGGCAGAATTATCAAGGTTAAGATATATAATATCTGAAGTAGGATTTGGATAAACACTTAGTTCATTGACACTTTGATCAACAATACCAGTTCCCATTACACCTAGCACCTCAATATTATCAACTTCCCATGTAGAGGCATCACTATTTGTACTATTGTATACAAATGCAATATATGTAGCATCGCTTGCATAATCAGAAATATTAGCAGTACCTGCGTTCATAAATGACCAGCTTCCCGGATCAGGAAATGTGAATTGATCTGTAATATATGTCCATGTGGCATCATGTGGATTACCACCTTCATAATCTGTGGAAATAGCTACAAACAATCCTTCGTTTGAAGCATAATTTCTTGCATGATCAAAAGCGAGGGTAATATTTGTATAACCTTCCATATCGAGTTCAGGTGAGATTAACCAATCCTCATTTTCAACAGCAGCTCCTGCATATCCATTACATTTAGCACATCCCGGAGGGTCACCATAATCTGCCCATTCCCAAACTTGCTCACCAGTAACACTATAACCAGTCCAGTTTCCAAGTGTAGTTTCAAAAGTTTCAAAATTAAGAACACTTACATTTGATGTTGTAGCAGTTGAGGTAGGTGCGGTTCCATCAGTTTTATAATCGATGTTAGCTCCACTGTTTGTAAAAGGATAAACTACAAATGAATAAGCTTCATTTGACATAAGACCTGCAAACACATATGATGCAATT
Source organism: uncultured Bacteroidota bacterium (assembly GCA_937901015.1). Taxonomy (GTDB): domain Bacteria; phylum Bacteroidota; class Bacteroidia; order Bacteroidales; family F082. The sequence continues at coordinate 7,054 of CALCGQ010000252.1, forward strand.
CCATAACCAACATTTACCGATACTTTATTGTCAGACCAGTCCAAATCATTTGAAACTGGTGTTCCATCAACTGGTGCAGTAAAAGATGGGCTGTTTGTTTTTTCACCCATAATTAAATAACCAGTAGGTAATTGAGCACCTGTGGATTCATTCCAATCTAAGTTAATTCCCAAACCTGCTGCAGTAGCTAGGAAATTAGTAGGATAATTTGATGGTTCTGGATACACAACAACTTCACCACTTAGTGTGAAATCATCAAAATAGATATATCCACCAAAAGCTCCATCTTGTTTATATGTTCTAACATCAAAACGGAATTCATTTGCATTTAATGGTGCTGTTAATGTTACGATATAATGTTGCCATTCAGGATTTTCAACGCTATAGTCTCCTGGACGAAGTACATCTGCATTTTCATCAAGATAAGTTCCATCTTCCATCCAATATGACCAAATACGAGTTCGTGCCATATCGCTATTATCCAAATAATAATAGCTAATCACGTACTCCTGACCTCCAATAATATTTGTAATATCCTGACGAAACTTCTGTGATGCGTCCTGTGACATTTGTGCAGCAGAATATGTATCACCATGAACAATTGTAGATTCCTGTGAAATATTATCAATAATCTGCCATCCTGCCGGTGTAGTTGCATTATCCCATGTTTCAAGATCACCATTTGCTACTAGGTTTTGCCCAAGCACAGATACCGAAACAAGCAAGGATAAGATTGCTGTAAATAAGTAAGTTTTTTTCATATTATAAGTATTAGTTATGATTATTTGAAAGTAATAAGGCAAACAAACCAGATGCTAAGATTATTAATCCACATCTGGTTTGTTTATTTGCCCAGCTTATAAGATATATTATCTTACAATAAGCTTTTTAATTATAATATTTTCAGATGCTGTATCAAGAATACGAACAAGGTAAATACCTTTTTCTAATCCTGTTACATTTATCTGAGAAGATCTGTTTATGGTTTCATTATAAACCTCTTTTCCTGTAATATCCATAAGAACAATCTCAGCAGTGATATCGCTTCCGAAATCAATCGTGAATTTGCCACTTGTGGGGTTAGGATAAACGCTAACGGCAGATGCTGAATTCTCATTCATATCAGTAACAATTACAGATACTACATTTGAGGGAACTGATTCACCACCATCGTAAACTGCAGTTACAAAATAATCATGAGAACCAATTGTAGGTTCAGGATCATTATATTCAGTAACTTCAACAATTGCAGCATTAATCATTACATCATCGCGATAAACATTGTAACCAAGTAGATCAGCTGCAACACTGCGATTTTCAACATTAGGTACAACATAAGTAGTTGCTGGTTTAGCAGTATAACTTACATCCTTAGTCCCTTTTCCATTTACAGGAACTGTATTATTAAATGCAAATGTTGATTTTGATGCTCCAACTGCGAAATCATCAACCAATAAGATAAATGCATCATTAGATACACATTGTAAACCTACATATACATTTTGTCCCGCATATGCACTTAGATCATATACAAATTCTGTCCAGTCATCAACAGGTGCTTCAACATAGTCACCTGGAGAAACAATTGTGAAATCTGCAGGATCCATTCCCGTTGTAGAAACACCTACTCTGAATCTTTCAAGACCATATTGATCAGTATAAGATTTAGCCCAGAATGAAACATTATATCCAGATGCAATATTTGTCATTGGTGTTACCATCCAATCATTATTTGGAGGAGCTGTAGATGCAAAACATGCAGCTAGTTTATTACCTGAATGAGGAACAACATCATCAACAGGAGGTACTGTTTGTGCAGGATTAAAGATAATAAATGCTTGTGGATCGTATGCATTTGGCCACGCAACATCTGTCATACCATAAGTAGTACTTCCATCAACATCAATATTAGTCCATGGTAAGAATTCAATTGCGAAATCTTCATAACCTTCAAAGTCATCAGCAAAACCAGCAGCTGTTGGTGCATTCCAAGATAATTGAACATCATCCAATCCTCCAACTACAGCTGTTAAGTTTGTAGGTGCTGGGAAATCAACAACCTCAATATACTCTGGATAGGTAACCTCTGCATTATTTGTTCCGTCAGATACATATAGAGTAACATCCCATAATCCAACTTCGTCATAAGCAATTGCTGGTGGGGTTTGACCAGTAAAGGTTCCTGGTGTCCCTCCTTCAAATGTCCAAATCCATTCAATTGGATCTCCAATAGTTTGATCAGTAAATAAAACACTTTCGCCTAAGGCAACAGTAGTCATATCAGCTGTGAAACCAGGAAGTAATTGAACCTGACAACTAAATCCAGGAGTAGCGTATATGGAATCACCCGCACCATTAACACCTGTAAAATTAACTGAAGCAACCCAATTCTCAGGTTGTCCGTTGTCTGCATCAGGGTTACAAAGAGTAAGTGAAGGACCATAACCATCAGCTAGAGTATCCCAAGGAAGTTGATCGCTGTATGTTACAGCATCAACAATATTTAACATAGCATCACTCAGCTCTATAAGCTCACCACCATTACTTAGAGCACCACCTGTCCATTGGTATGAATCAACACCAAATGTGCCTAACATAGCATCAGAATTGATAGCAACAAGTACATACTCATCAGGCTGTAGCATTAGACTTGGGAAAGTAAATTCTACGCCAGCTGTAAATGAGAATCCATCAAGATCAACAGCATCAGCGCCATTGTTATACACCTCTATAAACTCAAGAGAATCATTACCTGATTCTGGTGGGTTGTACATAATCTCTGTGATAACAAGCTCTGATAAAATAAACCCTTCTTCTATTGTGAAAAAATCATCGCTTTCATCAAATATGTTTTCATCAACCATATCGGTGATCTTAATCAAATAATCCGTTGCGGGTGGTATATTATCAAGTACGTTCCATGTAAATACTCCTAATGTTACAGAAAGGTTTGAAACTATAAGTATTGGATCCTGTCCATCTCTTACTATCTCAATCTTAACATTATCAGCATAATCTTCAGCTGTCCATGTGATGTCATATGTAGAATAAACTTCAATAATTTCACCACCGTTTGGAGTAATAACTGTAATTGGGAAGTTAATCGCTCCAGGTGTTCCGATATCCTGGTTACTGGCTTTCCAATTCTCTGCCATTGAATTATCAAGATCTGGAGTAATTAATGATAATGTTGGTCCATTACCATCGGGTGCTGATGGCCAAGGAGCTCCATCATCAAAAGCTACAATATCAACAAGAATTGTACTTGGGTTCCAGATTCTTACATCATCACCACCATTATTTAACGCTAGTCCTTCTGCAGTAGCATCATAATCAGGAGTAAATGGGAAAGCTCCACCTGTTGCAATTGCTATGGTAAAATATTCACCAGCACCAATACTATGGCCGGCAGGAATAACAATATTTGGATGTGTTTGGTCATCATCACATACTCTCCAGTTTTCAAGGCTGATGGAAGCACTTGTATTATTATACAATTCTATCCATTCTTCGTCTGTTCCCGGACTATTGTACATAATTTCATTAATTACAATATGATCAACGTCAGGAATTAACCATGTTAAAGTTTGAGCTGTTTGATCAGGTATTGTAAACTGGAAGTTTCCAGTAATCCAGAAACTCTCACTATCATTAACACCCCATTCCCAAGTATTTGATCCACCATCTACAACAAGGTCAAGTTGACATGTCCAGATATGGTCATCAGCAACAGCATCACCATTAGTTCCGTCATCGTAGAAGGCAGAATGTTCAGCACCACCGCCCCATGATGGGTCATATAGTCCGTCAGCATCCCAGCTACCTTTCAAAAAGAAACCATCATAGTTCATATTTAAAGCATCGTCAACAATAAAAGTAATTGTTGCTGTTGGAGGAGGAGGCCCACTTATTGTGGTTGTATTATTTGGGAAGTCGTAAGTAAATGTTGTTGGTGTAATACCATCAGTAGTAAATGGAACATTACCACCAGTACTTTGATCCCAGTTATTATTTAGAGTTACTTTTCCTTCGTAAGCTCCGGCAGGAATTAATAATTCAAGAGTGAAAATATCATCACCTTCTGGATCAGTCATTTCTCCCATCAACTCAGTAGGATCCCAGTCGGTTCCACCTATTGCTGACAAAAAGTTACCAGCAACTACAGGTAGAGTATGAGTTACAAGGTCAGCATTAATATTAGTTTTCCAAGTAACATCCTCAGTGGCAGTTAAAATAACATGCTGGTTATTTCCAGGATAGTTAGGTTGTCCCCAATCATCTCCTTCTAATACTTTGTATTCATTGTCACCTGCATCAAGTGATTTTGTTAATTCATAAAGGCCATTGGCATTCATAACCATTACATAAGCAGGGTCTGTAGTACTCCAACCATTCATTGAACCAACAATACGTGCTGGAGCCATAGAAGCAACAACATCGGCTTGTTCTCTAGGATTGATTCTGTAATAAGGACCAGAATTATACCAATCTACAACGCCAGTAATGCTACCATAAGTTTCACCAACATTTAATGCTACGTTATTAAGGTGGTAATCAACGTTATCAGCAACACGAAAATAGTATGTGTTTGTTCCGTCAGTCCAGCTACATGTATATTCATAATCAACATATGAATCAACAGTAAAGTTTTCAATCTTTACAAGTTGTCCTTCCCACTTTTCAGCAGGATCTGTATCAGCAGCAATAGTTTGATCAATATCAGAACCAGGAATCACAGAAGGTCCATATGGAGTATTTCCCGAAGAATTAATTGAAATAAGTTCAGGATTTACAAGTTCTGTTAAACTATTATAAACAGTTCTTGATGCGAAAATAATAACCTCATCTCCAACAGCTACAGAAGCATCGAAGCTGTAGTCAAATATCATTACTCCATTTCTTTCACCAGCTGCATCACTTATCCATACAGCATTATAATCATCATTTGCCGATATAATCCCCATATAAGAAGCGAAGTGGACATCATCAATAACTCCACCTGGATTATTAGCATTAGTATTTGAAATTGGCATAATACCAGCATAAAAATCATAATTGCTAGGATTTGCAGCATCAGCTATATTATCAAGTGTAATATCGCCAGTCATATTTGTTGAAGGACCTGTCAGGTGAACTAGTTTAGAATTAGAGCCATCAATTGTTGCAGTTGAAAAGGTAATTGCACTTGTTCCAGTTAGTGAATAATCACTAGCTGTTACTGAAGTAAGGTCAACGGTATATTCAACTTCTAGCTCAGTATCACTAATAGCGTATGCTTTAGAGATTGTTGGGCTAGCTGAACCGTTTGCAAATACTGAACAATCGTCGTAATAAATAAAACCACTCCCAGCATTATCATTGTAAGATCTTACTTCAAACCTAAACCCGTCTGCTGATGCAGGTGCGGTTAATGTTACAGTCCACAATTGCCAGGCAGGATCATCTGTTGAATAAACACTTGATCGTAATTCCGCTGCATTATCAGATATTGTACTCGTTCCTGAAAGCCAGTAGGACCAAATACGTGATCTTGCATCAACATCATTATCTAGATAATAATAGCTGATGGTATAGCTTTGGCCACCAACAATACCTGAAACATTTTGTTGTAAATCTTTCGTTCCGGCCTGTTGCAATGCTGAGAAACTACCTCCGTGAATGGTTGTACTTTCCTGGGTAACACTTTCTGCTTTGTCCCAAGCTGTTGGAGTAGTTGGATTATCCCAAGCTTCAAGATCCCCATTTGTCATTAGTTCCTGTGCTGACATAATACTCGAGACTCCAAGTATCATTACAATCAACACAGTTGTTAAAAGTGTAAATTTTTTCATAAATAAAGTATTTAAATTAGTGTTTAATTTCAAAAATAAAAGGACATCTAAAGTAGCTATTTACTACCATTTTTAATAGGGAATTTCATTATTAGTTATTAACAGTGGTTAACAAAATTATTAGACAATTAAATTACTCCAATAGGTCTTATATAAAACGTTTGTGATAACCAATACTATTTGCATTAATAGGTTAATAAGACACAACGTCAAAAAAACTTAAGTAATTGCAAACATATACTTTATAACAAAGTAGAATAAATTTAAGATGTTAAGTTTACATAAAAAAAGGGTGTCACACATATGTGCAACACCCTTAGATTGAAAAATAGTTTATTCTTATTTATCGTCTTTATCGTCTACTTCTTCGAAGTCAACATCAGTTACTTCATCATCACCTGAGCCACCTGCATTAGGATTTTCTGCTCCTGCATCACCTTCTGGTGCTGCTCCTGGTTGTGCTTGAGTATCTTTGTACATTGCTTCACTAGCTGACTGCCAAATTGTATTCAATTTGTTCATTGCTTCATCAAGCGCTGTAAGATCCTGACTTTTGTGAGCATTTCTTAATTCCTCGAGAGCACCTTCGATTTCTGATTTCTTATCAGCAGGAATCTTATCACCATACTCTTTAAGTTGTTTCTCAGTTTGGAAAATTAAAGCATCAGCTGCATTTAATTTATCTACTCTTTCACGTTCAACTTTATCTGCATCGGCATTAGCTTCAGCTTCAGCTTTCATTTTTTGAATTTCTTCATCAGATAATCCAGAAGAAGCTTCAATGCGAATACTTTGTGATTTTCCAGTAGCTTTATCTTTCGCACTAACGTTTAGAATACCGTTTGAATCAATATCAAAAGTTACCTCTATTTGTGGAACTCCACGAGGTGCTGGTGGAATACCATCAAGATGGAATTTACCAATACTCTTATTTTGATTTGCCATTGGACGTTCACCTTGAAGAATATGAATTTCAACGGATGGTTGATTGTCAGCAGCAGTCGAGAAAGTCTCAGATTTTTTAGTTGGTATAGTTGTATTTGATTCAATAAGCTTTGTCATTACGCTACCCATTGTTTCAATACCAAGTGTTAAGGGAGTTACATCAAGTAACAATACATCCTTAACCTCACCTGTTAATACACCACCCTGAATAGCAGCTCCAAGAGCAACAACTTCGTCAGGGTTAACACCTTTTGAAGGCTCTCTACCAAAGATCTTCTTTACTATTTCCTGAATTGCAGGAATACGTGTTGAACCACCAACTAGAATTACCTCATCTATATCAGCAGCGTTTAATCCTGCATCTTTCAAGGCATCTGTACAAGGCTTGATTGTATCTTGGAATAGTCCATCAGCAAGCATTTCAAATTTTGCTCTTGTAAGTTTTCTTACAAGGTGTTTTGGTACACCATCAACTGGCATAATATAAGGAAGATTGATTTCAGTATCTGTTGAACTTGATAATTCAATCTTAGCTTTTTCAGCAGCTTCTTTCAGACGTTGAAGAGCCATAGGGTCTTTTTTAAGATTTACACCCTCATCATTTTGAAACTCATCAGCCAACCAGTCAATAATTACATGATCTATATCATCACCACCAAGGTGGGTATTTCCATTGGTTGATTTTACTTCAAATACACCATCTCCTAATTCAAGGATACTGATATCAAAAGTACCACCACCTAAATCGAATACTGCTACTTTAGCATCTTCTCTTTTTTTATCTAAACCATAAGCCAACGCAGCAGCAGTAGGCTCATTAATAATTCTTTTTACAGTTAGACCAGCTATTTCACCAGCTTCTTTTGTAGCCTGACGTTCTGAGTCATCAAAATAAGCAGGAACAGTAATAACTGCTTCTGTTACAGTTTGACCAAGATAATCTTCAGCAGTTTTCTTCATTTTTTGAAGAACAATAGCTGATATTTCTTGAGGTGAATATAATCTGTCTTCTATTTTTACTCTAGGAGTATCATTGTCGCCTTTTACAACATTATAAGTAACGCGTCCAATTTCTTTGCCCATTTCAGCATATCTATTACCCATAAAACGTTTAATAGAATACACTGTGTTTACAGGATTTGTGATAGCCTGACGTTTTGCAGGATCACCTACCTTGCGCTCACCATTATCAGTGAAACCCACAATTGAGGGGGTAGTACGACGACCTTCGCTATTAGGTATTACAACTGGCTCATTGCCTTCCATTACAGCAACGCATGAGTTGGTAGTTCCTAAGTCAATTCCAATTATTTTTCCCATGATATTATATTATTTATTTTTTATTTCTTTAAATTATAATGTTTGGCAGTCAATGATTATGCCAAATGAGAAATAATAGCATAAAATAGCCCTCATATAATTATTGAGATATAATAAAGAATAGAAAAATGACAAAAAGTCAGAATATATGAAAATTAAAACGGGAAAATGTTGACAGAATAGAAAACTAAGGTACTATTTGGTTTTAAACTTAAAACCTAAGTCATGATCCTCTATTAAAGTCCTCTCCGTGGTAAGTGATAAACGAACAGGTTTCATAATGGTATGGCGTGATGCAAAAATACCTGATCCTCCATCAATGTTTGAATAAATAGGTACTTCTTCAAGTAATGACCCTGCACTAGAGTTTATGTCAATATAAGTTGAAAGCACCTGTGAACCACATGCTATTGTCATATATACACTATCGGCCCACCTTTCAACATTTGGTATTGGTTCCAATTCCGTTTCAAGTATATCAAAGAAATACTGCCCAGAATATGAAATAATCATCTTTTCAGACCCGTCAATTGTTTTTGAGTCTTTTGATCCTACAAACCACTGAACATATTTATGTAAAGTATCGGAATAACCTGATGCATACTCCAAATAGTTAAACCTTAATGTTACCTCATTTCGCATTCCGTTTTTGGCAGAATACCATTCTATGGTACCATCGGCGGTTTTAGAAAATGCAAATCTACTATTAGGCTTACTAATATTGAAATTATTAACAATACCTGTAGAAGCGGTCATTGGACCGTCTGCCTTATTAATGGTTAAACTATACTCTGCCTCCTGATCCAATGCCCCAACAGCATAATACATAAGTTGAGAAGGTGAATAAAAGGGATTCAAGATAATCGTATCACCTTCATTGTTAATTACAGTATCAGTAATCTGTTTATTATGAATTGTAATAGTATCAAGTTGTATGGGTTCTAAATTTGTTCCATTCTTTCTACCTGTTATGGTTGCATCCAGTTTATATGGGTAGTTACTGGAATCAGGATTCTGAGCAATTAGCAACACATTTCCCGGGCCTGTGAATGCCTTTGTAATCTTTACCCAAGTAGTATCATCGCTATAATCAGCAATTCCATATACAATGGTTATATCTTCATAATCAGCGTACATATCAAAATCGGTACTACAGCTATTAAAAATGATGATTATAGCAAGCGTAAATATTGAAAGTATTGTTTTCTTCATCTTTGTATCTTATTCAAGTAGATTCAACGGCCAAAATTAGTATTTATTATTACAAATACAGCACATTTAAATAAGGTATTATTATTATATATATTGATTACAAAAAAGTTGAAAATAATTATGGATAATAAGATAATTATTTCAGCAGGTATTTTCATTTTCGTGGTTTGTAAAGAACCAAATTACAAAAATAGCTTACTTAAATAGGTAATAATATACATTACATACAAACAAAAAAACCGCTCAAGCAAATTAGCCTAAGCGGTTTTTTAATTGATTAATATCGATATTAAATAAGTTTATTCAATCTCCCATGTATTACCGCTGTTCAATAAGTCATCAACGGATTTTATTTTTGAATGTTTCTTTTCATGTTCAACAGAATTCCAAACGTTTTCCTCTAGAGTTTCTGTTCTAACAGCACGGATAACACCTATTGCAGCAGGAAACTCAGGTGGAGCCATACTGGCAAGCATCATATGAATACCAGGATCTTCAGTAGTTGGATCATGAACAAGGATATCATCTTCCTTAACTCCATCTTTACCAACTTTAACAACTTTAAGTCTTGTTCCTTCAAGCTTTAAGCCCTTATCTTTCTCAGGTCCAAACAACATCGGTTGTCCGGCTTCAAGAACAATCTGATTATCTTCCTTGGTTTCTTTACTTGTGATCAGTGAGTGAATTTTATTTTGGAAAATAATACAGTTTGCTAATATCTCAACAATGGAAGCTCCTCTAAACTCAGCTGCTTCCTTAAAAATCTTCGACATCAATTTAAGATTGGTATCAGGAACTCTGGCAAAAAATTTCCCTTGTGCTCCGATTACCAATTCTCCAGGGTTAAAAGGTCTTTCAAATGTTCCTTGTGGAGAAGTTTTTGTTTTTGTACCAAATGGTGTGGTTGGAGAATATTGCCCTTTTGTTAATCCATAAATTTTATTATTAAACATTAAATAATTAATGTCAGGATTTCTACGGGCTATATGAATAAAATGATTACCCCCGATGGCCATTGAATCACCATCACCTGATATCATCCAAACACTTAGCTTAGGGTTTGTTAATTTTATACCTGTGGCTAAAGCAGCTGCTCTACCATGGATACCATGGATTCCATAGGTATTCATATAATAAGGAAAACGTGATGAGCAGCCAATACCTGAAACAACAACAAAGTCTTCCTTTGGTATTCCTAATTCCGGAAATACATTTTCCAATGATCTTAGGATAGCATGATCACCACAACCGGGGCACCATTTTACCATCTGGTCACTTTCAAAATCTTTTTTCGTGAGCTCTAGGCTTTTTGTATCTATCTTTTTATCCATTGCCTTAGTCATTTAAAAGTTCATTTACCTTTTCAACGATTTCAGTAACCATAAATGGCAATCCTTGAACCTTATTATATTGTAGGTATTTAAATTCGGGAAACATCATACGTAAGTAATTTACGAATTGTCCCATATTAATCTCGCATACAACAATCTTCTTATATCTGGAAAAAACATCTTTTGTATTCTTAGGAAGAGGCATTATATGCTTAAAATGTGCAAGACTGACGGACTTACCTTCTGCAATTAACTTCTCAATTGCGGTCAGTAGTACTCCATAAGTACCTCCCCAACTCACAACAAGCAAGTCAGCTTCATCTTCACCAATAACTTCCAACTCAGGAATATAATTAGCAACACGTTGTACTTTTTCTTCACGTAACTCTGTCATCAACTGATGATTCAGAGGATCCATAGAAACATTACCGGTGATATTTTCTTTTTCCAATCCACCAATTCTATGCCTTAAGCCTTCGGTTCCTGGTAAAGCCCATCTTCTAGCAAGAGTTTCCTCATCACGAGCATAAGGCTGGAATGTTGGATCATTTGCTTCAACTAAAGGAGCAGTAATGGATGACATATCTTCCATTTTTGGTATTTTAAAAACCTCTGAACCATTTGCTATGGAACCATCGGTTAATAATATAACCGGAGTCATATGTTCGATTGCCAATTTTGATGCCTCATAAGCTGAATAAAAACAATCAGCAGCACTTGACGCAGCGATTATAATAACAGGGGCTTCACCATTACGGCCAAACAATGCCTGATAAAGGTCACTTTGTTCAGACTTTGTGGGAAGACCTGTTGAAGGACCACCACGTTGAACATCTACTATTACCATCGGTAACTCAGTAATAACAGCAAGTCCAATAGCTTCACTTTTTAGTGATAAACCAGGACCTGATGTGGTGGTAATTGCAAGCGCTCCTGCAAATGCTCCGCCTATGGTTGAAACAATACCTGCAATTTCATCCTCGGCTTGAAAAGAAATGGCAGTTAGTTCTTTATGTTTTGATAATTCCTGTAGTATCTCTGATGCAGGTGTAATAGGATAAGACCCAAGGAAGATATCTCTTTTTGATTTCTCAGATGCTGCAAGAAATCCCCAAGCTGTTGCAAGATTTCCTGTTACATTACGATATCTGCCAGTTTCAAGAGGTGCAGGTTCTACCTTATATGTATTAGCAAATGCCTCAAGGGTATCTCCAAAGTTAAATCCTGCTTCTAGTACTTTCTTGTTTGCCTCGACGATTAATGGGTTAGATTTGAACTTAGTTTCAAAGAACGAAAACGTTTTCGTATAATCGCGGTTGAACATATAAAATACCAAACCTAAAGCAAACATATTTTTCGACTTTTGAGAAGTTTTATTGTCTAGGTTAAGCTCCTTAACAGCTTCACGTGTTAATGTTGTCAAAGGTGCTTTTACAACAAGATGCCCAACAAGAGATTGATCAGTAAGAGGGTTATCTTCATAACCAGCTTTGATAATATTCTTTTCAATAAAAGCGTCAGTATCCACGATAATAACGGCTTCCTTTGTTATCCACCGCATATTTGCCTTTAAGGAAGCAGGATTCATCGCAATCAATACATCAGCCAAATCACCGGAAGTGTGAATATCGGTACGTCCAAAGTGAATTTGAAAACCTGAAACTCCAGCAACTGTACCTTGAGGAGCTCTAATCTCTGCAGGATAATCTGGAAATGTTGCAAAATCATTACCTGCAAAGGCTGTTGAATCTGAGAATAAACTTCCCGTTAGCTGCATACCGTCTCCCGAATCACCGGCAAACCTAATTACTGCATGCTCTAATTCAACCACTTTATTTTTCTTTGATATCATTTGTGCAATACGTTTAGAATACCTGACAAAACTAAAGTTATTTTGATACACAATATGAGAATTGCCACAAATTTTTTGTACAAATACATGATAAAAAATGAAATGATTTTTACAAACGCTAAAGGCTTGCCTATGTGACTGTTAATAAATGTAAAAAGGCAATCCCTCAAACGTTTGTTCACAATAGTTATTTAGACTAAATTTTAAATAGGCATATTGTTCAAACTGATTTGTTGAAATCGAACTTAACTCTATAAAATGTAAATCTATTACCCGTTCTTAAAAGGCAAACTATAATTCTAATAATCAGGTATAACCGAAATTAATAAAAGGACTAAACCTATGTAAATTACTGAATTTGTTTTTTATTCTAAAAAAACGCCTAAATATTTTGTGTATTGAGTAAATCTATATATTTGCAGAGTAATTATTAAATTTAATTTATTGCATTATGGCTTATAAAATCACAGACGACTGTACTGCTTGCGGTACCTGTATTGATGAATGTCCGGTAGAAGCTATCGCCGAAGGGGATATCTATGTTATTGATCCGGATCTTTGTACCGATTGTGGTGCATGCGCTGATGTTTGTCCAGTTGAAGCAATTCATCCAGAATAAACAATAGGAACGCACAAGAATCCCGACACCATATTGGTAGGTCGGGATTTTTTTTAATTAATTTCGTTATTTTGAATCTTTCTAAATTAACTGTTTCTATAAAAAATAGTACTTTTATACACTATGCTTAACCTAAAGCTGTAGCAACAATTAACTAACCATCATGGATAGATATAATTTTATAAATAATTCTGACCCAGCAATAATTGAAGAACTATATAGGAAATTCAAAGAATCACCATCTGAATTGGATGAAGGTTGGCTGAGCTTTTTTGAGGGTATGGATTTTGCTTTTCAAAATTACTCCTCAAAACAAAGTGATCTTGGATCGTCCGATGAGTTTAAAGTTATCAATCTCATAAATGATTATCGTCGTAGAGGTCATCTTTTTACCAAAACAAATCCCGTAAGAAAAAGACGTGAGTATAAACCAGATCTTAGTCTGGCAAATTACAACCTTGGAGAAAAAGATCTTGAGAGTTCATTTGAGGCAGGACATAAATTAGGTATAGGTAAAGCCAAACTTAGGGATATAGTACAATTCCTTGAACAAACCTATTGCAAGTCAATAGGTGTGGAATTTTTATTTATTCGCGATTTGAATATTGTGAAGTGGCTCCAAAATAAGTTTGAAAGCACTAAAAATAGTCCCTTATATACAAAAAGTGAAAAGCTTTATATTCTGGAGAAACTCCGTCGCTCAGTGATGTTTGAGTCTTTTCTTCAGAAGAAATTCCCCGGACAAAAGAGATTTTCACTGGAAGGTGCTGAAGTCTTAATTCCTGCATTGGATGCGATTATGGAAAAGGGATCGGAATCGGGTATCAAAGAATTTATCATTGGTATGCCACATAGAGGAAGGTTAAATGTACTGGTTAACATTCTCAGAAAGCCCTTCAAAAATGTATTTTCCGAATTTGAAGGTATTGAATATGACGACGAAGGATTACTTGGCGATGTAAAATATCATTTGGGCTATACCATCGACCGTAAAACAAGCACCGGTAAAAATATAAAATTTACATTAGCGCCTAATCCATCGCATTTAGAGGCTGTTGACCCTGTTGTTGAAGGTATCACGCGAGCAAAAATTGATGAGATATACAATGGTGACTCCAATCAAATAGCACCTATTTTAATCCATGGTGATGCTTCGGTTGCTGGCCAAGGAGTTGTTTATGAAGTGCTACAAATGCAAGACCTTAAGGGTTATACAACCGGTGGTACAATTCATCTTGTAATAAACAACCAAATTGGATTTACAACAGATTACCTTGATGCAAGATCAAGCACCTATTGTACTGACGTAGCTAAAACAACATTATCACCGGTATTTCATGTTAATGGCGACGATCCTGAAGCAATGGTTCATAGTATTCAAACAGCTATGGAATTTAGGAATAAGTTTAAGAAGGATGTATTTATTGATATCCTTTGCTATAGAAGGTACGGCCATAATGAAGGTGATGAACCAAGATTTACCCAGCCACTATTATATAAGGCCATAGAAAAGCATCCAAATCCATATCAGATTTACAAAGAACGCCTTATTAAACAAGGTATCACTACCGAGGAAGATTGTAAAAATGATGAAACTACTTTTACATCAAAACTAGAAAAGAATTACTTAGAAGGAAAAACAACCAAGAAAACAACAATAGATAGTTTTCTGGCAGACACATGGGAAGGTATTATTAAAGCAAAAGATTCTGATTTTATATCATCTCCTGATACATCCATAACCAAGAAAAATTTAAAATACTTAGTCGAAAAACTAAATCATCTTCCTGACGACAAGAAGTTTTACAGAAAGAGTGTAAGATTGCATAATCAACGTTTGAAGATGATAGATAACGGTGGTAGTTTCGATTGGGCAATGGGCGAATTACTGGCATATGGTTCACTTCTTGAATCAGGAATTCCTGTACGGGTGAGTGGCCAGGATGTTGAGCGCGGGACTTTCTCTCACAGACATGCTGTTGTGAGAATTGATAACTCCGAGGAAAAATACCTCCCACTACAACATATTAGCCCCAACCAAGGTTCATTTGAAATCTACAACTCAAGTTTATCCGAATATGGTGTTCTGGGATTTGAATATGGTTATTCACTGGCATCACCAAATAAACTTACCATCTGGGAAGCACAATTTGGAGATTTTGCCAATACCGCTCAGGTTATTTTCGATCAGTTTATTAGTAGTGCCGAAGATAAGTGGAATGTTATGAATGATTTAGTTGTACTTCTACCACATGGTTATGAAGGACAAGGACCAGAGCATTCAAGTGCACGAATGGAGAGATATTTACTTCTATGTGCAGACAATAATATCCAGGTAGCTAACTGTTCAACACCAGCGAACTTTTTTCATATTCTCCGTCGACAATTACACAGACCTTTCCGTAAACCGTTAATCATCTTTACACCTAAGAGTTTATTACGTCATCCATTGTGTGTTTCAACAATTGAAGATTTTACGGTGGGTGGCTTTAAAGAAGTTATTGATGATGCATCCGCTGATCCTAAAAAGGTTGAGAAGGTAGTATTTTGCACTGGAAAGTTATATTATGAGCTTCTTCAGGAGAATCAAAAAATAAACAATGGTAAAGTTGCGATAGTTAGAATTGAACAGCTATATCCATTTCCAATGGGTCAATTCAATGAGATAGTTGCCAAGTATTCAAACGCAAACACATATTTATGGGCTCAAGAAGAGCCAGCAAATATGGGTGCATGGGAGTTTGTAAATAACATTCTTTCTGAAGTTGTCGACATAAAAGTAATTTCAAGGCCTGCCAGTGGTAGTCCTGCAACAGGCTCAAATAAGTTTCATATACTTAGACAACAAAAGATTATTGATAAGGTTTTTAATCAATGCGATTGTCCTTATATTAATCATGAATGCAAAATGGCTTGTATTGGAAATAAATGGAAATCATTTGAAAAAGAAATGCAGGATTTGAACCTTGAAAAAATGGATAGTACGTTCCATTCAGGTGTAAAACCTCTAAACTAGATTATAGTTAATAGCACAAATTAATTAATGTAGAAATACAGTAATATGAAAGTTGAAATAATAGTTCCAAGTCCGGGTGAATCAATAACTGAAGTTCAAATAGCTGAATGGCTTGTTGCGGATGGCGAGCAAGTTGAAGACAATCAGGATGTTGTTGAAATAGATTCTGACAAAGCTACTTTGAGTGTTGCAGCCCAAGCAACAGGAAAAATAACAATACTTGTACAAGAGGGTGAAACTGTTGATGTAAATTCTGTAATTGGTGAAATTGATACTACTGCAGAGGGGACTAAGTCGGATAAAAAAGCAGTAAAAGAAGATGAAACTCCAGTTGTAAAGACAGAAGATAAACCAAAACCTGAGAAAAAACAGGAGTCAGGAAGCAAAAAAATGGATACGCATGACCTAAATGTGTCGCCGTTGGCTAGAAAACTAATGGCTGAAAATGACATTAGTGAAAATGATATTATTGAGTTCTTAAAACACAATAGAATTGGCAAGCAGGATATAGAATTTATTGCTGATAATAAACAAAGTAGTCCTGCTAATTCAGGAGCCATAACCATAAGTTCTTGGTCGGGAGGTAGAGAAAGTAAAACGACAAAAATGTCGATGCTGCGAAAGAAACTTTCAGCCAGATTGGTTTCAGTTAAGAATGAAACAGCCATGTTAACTACTTTCAATGAAGTGAACATGACACCTATTATGTCAATTAGGAAGAAGTACAAAGAAGCCTTCAGCAAACACCATGATATTAATCTTGGGTTTATGTCGTTTTTCACGAAAGCTGTTACAGAAGCGATGGCATCCTTCCCTCAAGTTAACTCACAAATTTCTGGCGAAGAGATATTAAGTTTTGATTATGTGGATGTTAGCATAGCGATAAGCGCACCTAAAGGCCTTGTGGTTCCAGTAATCAGAAATGCTGAGAGTATGAGCTTGGCTCAGATTGAACAGGAAATTAAAAACCTTGCAATCAAAGCCAGAGATAACAAACTTACACTAAAGGAAATGACAGGTGGAACATTTACCATAACCAATGGTGGTGTATTTGGATCGATGATGTCCACTCCTATTATTAACCCTCCTCAAAGTGCAATATTAGGAATGCACAATATTGTAGAGAGACCAATTGCTGTTAACGGTAAGGTAGAGATTCACCCTATGATGTACATTGCAATGTCGTATGACCACAGGGTTATTGACGGTCGCGAATCTGTTGGTTTCCTTGTGAAAGTAAAAGAGATGCTTGAAAATCCGGAGCGGATGCTATTTGGATCGAAAAATCCCATAGAAGTACTATTGGGTCTATAATTTTTCAGCGCCAATAATCTTGACTATAAAAACCTTCAATAGTGCTAAAGTAGCTACTATTTCATCAGCACATTTTTTGCATGATGTATATTCATCATTTCTTGCACCAATACTACCGTTAATCATAGAGAAATTTGGTCTGTCATTATCGGGAGCTTCCATTCTAAGTTTGGTTCAACGCTTACCTTCATTTTTAAGTTTATTCATAGGTGCCATTGCTCATAAACTACCATGGCGGTGGTTAATTATTCTGGCACCTGTTATTACAGGAGTTTGTGGCAGCTTACTTGGAGTAGCCACCAATACAATAATGTTGGGCATAATGCTTTTTACCATTGGGATGTGTTCGGCTGCTTTTCATGTTACCGCACCGGTAATGATTAAGTACTTTGCAGCAGGTCAGGCAGGAAAAGGAATGAGTTGGTATATGCTTGGTGGTGAAGCAGCAAGAATGCTTGGACCTTTGATCATTGTTTATGCAGTTTCATATTGGCAGCTTGAGGGTAGTTGGAGATTAATGTTTCCTGCAATTGCTGCCGGACTATCTTTATACCTGATAATTGAAAATCTTCCGTATCAAGAATTTGCAAATACAGGATCTAAACCTATAAACTGGTGGAGTACTATTGTTGAGTATAAACGAGTCTTTATTGCGCTAGCACTTTATATGCTATTTAGATCATTAATGAAAGGCTCACTTGCCACATTTTTACCTACCTATATGGGTATGAAGGGGAGTAGCTTAATCACAGGCGCTGTTGCGCTCTCAATATTACAGTTAGCTGCGGCTGCAGGAAGTTTTTTTATGGGAGGAATATCTGATAAAATTGGTAGATTTAAATCCTTGTTGATACTTGCAATATTATCACCCATATTGATGATTATATTTGTTTTTTCTGGAGTGATGATTCAAATGATATTGCTTTTATTATTAGGAGTAGTACTTTATGCCACCACACCCGTATTACTCGCTCTGGTTCTTGAGCAAGGATCAAACCAACCAGCAATGATGAACGCAGGCTTTACAACCATAAATTTCACAACCAACGCAATAGCAGTTTTATTTACAGGCATCCTTGGAGATATTATTGGCCTGGATATGACCCTGCAAATTTCCGCCATACTTGCTATTGGAGCTATTCCATCAGTGTATTTTCTTAAGAAGAACTGTGTTTAGTTTTCCAGTGGACTAGGAACCTGAGTTCAGAGCATGGTTTTCAATGAACTATACGAATAAATGTGGAAATAGTTAATTAAGTCTGCAATCCCAAATCTAATTTTTACATTTGCAAAAAAATATTCCATGAACAACAAAGTTGATTTTTTGGTTATCGGTAGTGGCATGGCAGGCTTAATATATGCACTAAATGTTGCCCCATTTGGTCGTGTTTGTATACTTTCTAAAATTGAAATGGATGAAACAGCAACAAGTTATGCTCAAGGTGGTATTGCTGCAGTAATGTATGATCCCGACAATATCGAAAAACACATTAAGGATACAATTGTAGCTGGAGCCGGGCTTAACAATGAGGAAATTGTAAGAATTGCCATCACCGAATCAACAGAACGGATTAAGGAGTTAGCCGATTGGGGTACTCATTTCGACAAAGAATCAACAGGAAAATTTAGCCTTGCAAAAGAAGGAGGTCATTCAGAATACAGAATTCTTCACCATAAGGATAATACAGGCAATGAGATTCAAAGGGCATTGAGTGAAAAAATAAAGAATCATCCAAATATTACTGTTCTTGAAAACAATCTTGCCATTGACCTTATCACGCAGCATCACCAGGGCAAATTGGTAAAAAGAAAAAATAGTGACATAACCTGTTTTGGGGCTTATACTCTTGATAAGAATACTGGCGAAATTAATACCATACTAGCCAAAACA
Organism: uncultured Bacteroidota bacterium; assembly: GCA_937901015.1. Taxonomy (GTDB): domain Bacteria; phylum Bacteroidota; class Bacteroidia; order Bacteroidales; family F082. The sequence continues at coordinate 26,385 of CALCGQ010000252.1, forward strand.
ACTTTACTAGCAACAGGTGGAATTGGTAACGTATATCAAACTACCACTAACCCTACACTATCAACGGGTGATGGTATTGCGATGGCATACAGAGCAAAAGCACATATTGACAACTTAGAGTTTGTTCAGTTCCACCCCACTTCATTATATAATCCTGGTGAGAAACCATCTTTTCTAATAACTGAAGCTATGCGTGGAGCAGGTGCTGAGCTTGTTACTCGGAATGGTAAAACGTTTATGCATAAGTATGATGAAAGAGGATCTCTGGCTCCTAGAGATATTGTTGCTCGCGCCATCGATAATGAGCTGAAAATCAGTGGTGATGAACATGTATTTCTTGACACAAAAAAAATAAGCAAAAGTGAGATAATAAATCACTTCCCTACAATTTATGCCAAGTGCCTTAGCATTGGTATTGATATCACCAAAGATTCAATTCCGGTTGTTCCTGCAGCTCACTACTCATGTGGTGGAGTAACGACTGACCAATGGGGACAAACATCCATTAACAATTTGTTCGCTGCTGGTGAAGTTGCGAACACCGGTCTTCATGGCGCAAACCGACTGGCTTCCAACTCGTTGCTTGAGTCTGCAGTGTTTTCACATAGGGCTGCTGAAAAAGCAGCTACTCTCGTGGCAAATATTAGATTCGAGACTAATATTCCTGACTGGAATGATGAAGGTACTGTTCTTAACGAGGAGATGATTTTAATTACCCAATCGAAAAAGGAGTTACAATCAATAATGAGTAACTATGTTGGGATTGTAAGATCCAACCTTAGGTTAAAACGAGCACTAGATCGACTTATAATTATTTACGAGGAAACCGAAGATCTTTTTGATAAATCAATTGTTAGCGAACCTATCTGTGAATTAAGGAATATGATCAATGTTGCACACCTTATAATAAGGATGGCAATGGCACGGAAAGAAAGTATTGGACTTCATTGTAATATTGATTATCCGGCATAGGTCTCTATTGTAATTCCAGTAGTTAATTAATGAACATCTAATAGAGAGTAATTATTCGGTTTTCATAGATATTAATTCTAATCAGTTTAAAATTTAGGCATCTAGATCAGATAGACTAAACAAAAAAATAAATTGCTATTTTTGACAAATAAGTAATTTAATAATAATTCATAAAGATACATTTATCTATTAGCCACAGATGATCAACTTTGATAACCTAAACATATTTCTATTCATACTTCCTATTTATCAAATGCTGTTTTATGCAGTACAGTTATTCACCTTAAATAAGATTAAAGATTCGTCACATTTTCCACTCGGTATATTAATGCTTCTAATATTGATTTACCTTGCTATTAGTTCAACTAGTTATCTTGGCTATTTAAATCTATATGATTATTTATTTATAATACAAATACCAATACTGTTGGCTATACTCCCGACAAATTACCTCTATTTTAGCGCATTAACGGATTATAAACCAGAAATATCTACAAGGCAAACTATAGTATTATACCTTCCCTCGGTATTTACATTAATTCTCAATTTTGTTTCTTTGATTAATCTAAGTCCTAATCAAACCAGCATGTATCTATGCCCGGAATGTTCTCTGGCTGACTATGGAGAGGAAGCAATAAACTTCACCACTATTCTATTTTTATTTAGTAATGTGGGTTTCATATTATTTCAAATTATAATTACAGCTATTCATTATCTTAGGAATATGAATAAAATTATTAATATAAAAAAGAGTAATCCAACATACATGCCCCATTTACAGTTATTATGGTCGCATATTATATTAATATCTATTGTCAGCTTGGTAATATTAATATCTGTTATGAATTTATTAACTCCTATTTACAACACCCTATTGTCGACTATTCTCAATCTGGGTATAATTATCTCAAGCGGTATTGCAGGATATTTCAGTTTGAAACAAAATAAACTTTTATTGGAAGTTTCAAGTATGGAAAACAAAGATGATAAGATAACCAAAATTGTTAATAATTCCGATAATATAAAGCGAAGTGACTTTGTAAGTGAAGAAGATGCAAAGATTATAATTGCAAATTTAAAACACCACCTTGTTACGGATAAACCATACCTAAACAAAAAACTTGGTGCCAACGAGTTAGCTGAAAAGATCGGAGTTAGCAAACAAAAGCTAACATATGTAGTTAATGTTGTTATGGATACAAATTTTTATGGGATTATTAATAAATACAGAATATTAGAAGCAAAAGAGATGCTTAAAAAGTCGGAAACCCAAAATTATAAAATTGACGTTATCTCCCAAGATGTTGGTTTTCAATCAAAATCATCGTTTAATGCATGTTTTAAAAAGATAACAGGACAGACTCCCTCTGAATATAGAAGAACCAATTCAAAGGGTGGTTTCAAATAGCATTTAATATCTGACAATTAGATATTAAGATCTATATTCAACAACATTTTTCCTATTATTTCGAAATACTGGATACAGCATGTTATCCTTTAGAACAAGTATTAATGAAATAATATTAAAGCTATCATCCATCATCATAAATATATACTGCTTTACTTCTGAGGAGTAATAATCCGTTAGAAGAACAAGAAATTCTATTTGCAAAAAAAAGAATATCCCTAAATTTACCCCAAGAGCTTTTAATGCATATTTACGTCTCAATACA
>CALCGQ010000253.1 GCA_937901015.1 uncultured Bacteroidota bacterium
GATTAATCTCACCCAGAAGCTTATCTGTGTTCTGTAGTTCAAGACGGGCTTTAATTGCTATTCCCTTGGTACTTGGTTTTGGAATCTCATATTTGACCTTGCTTAGTTCTTTGTCCAATGCCAAAATTGCTTTTCCTCCCATGTCATATTTCTGGTTATGGCCATCTGTTTTATTGGGATGTAAGTAAATACCTCCTTGTTTCTTGATTTTTACTCTAACCATAAACTGATTGAAGCTAAGTAAATTACCAACATCTTTTGTGAGTATTTCTGTAGGTATTATAGCCACAGGAATTGCCTCAATATTAGCTTTCTTTAGCAAAGCAGATAGCAGTATTGATTTCTCAAGTGGGGTTCCCTGATTGCTGTTCCATGTTTCGATTGTATTACGACATTTGAATCCGGTATACTCCAAAGGGATATTTATATTCCCCAGATTATTGCTAACAACTTTCTGTAATTCAAGTGCAACCTTTAATTTGTCGGTTTCCTTATTCATAATATCTGAAACTACTTTCGACATTGTTTCGTTGGTCATATAATCAAACGCAGACTGCGATACAAACTCATTATAAGCCTGATCAGGGTTTAAGGTGCTGAACACAAGTCGGGGTAATAAGCTGTTATCGCTAATCTGGTAATATTCCTTGGATGTAGCTTTTAGCGATTTGAAACTCCATGTATACACTTTATTACTTTTTTCTGAGCTTACAACAGGTTCTCCAGTTTCGTTAAGGAGTTTGTAATTCAGCTCTTTGTTTTCGGGAATAGTGACTCTGATAATCAATTCATTCACAGGAGATGATTGGTTAAGTAATTCATCTCCGAATAGGGCAGGGTAGAAGCCGGCCTCTGTATGGATAGTATAATCCAGATTGATTACTGAACCTACTTCAAGTCCGGTATGTGTTACTACCATTTCACGAATATTATTGTAGTATGGTGCATTATTTGAAAACCTTGGAAGCACTTCATTATATGCATTACTAGGAGTTGTGATTTTTTTTCCATCAGCCATTATGGTGTATGATGAATTTACTTTCAACTCTTGATAATCAGTATTGTATATAATGAAAGTCTCTCCATGTAATCTGTGGAAGGCAAAGTGGGATAATAACTCAATACTTTTAGTCTCATGATAGTCGATACTACCATCATTGTTTAAAGTATATTCTTTGACTATCTTATTAAAATTTGCATCTCCGGTTTGTGAAAATGAGTTACTTACCAGAGCAAAGCAGATTATTACAAATATTATATTTTTCATTTTTCCGGAGTTTAGTTTGTTAGGTCAATAATAATTGGAGTTTCAGCGAATTTCTTTTGTGATTCAACCACTTTGCTAAATGATGGCCAATCTTTGGCTTCATAAACGCGCTTTGATAGTATCACCTTTTCACTAAATGAAAAGTTTGTACCGTTTAAGTCCATGGTTCCTTCGAATGAGGATGTTTCATCACCTACTTTTTCTTCAAACTCAATTGGGATAAGCTTTCCTTTGGCAGGAAGCTTTACTGTTTCACTTAATTCAATAAGTCTTGAACACCGATCTCTAAACCCAAAATTACGCTTCTTTGGATTTGCATTAAAATACATATGCGACATCCCTCTTTTAAATAAGTTGGCTGCAACAAGAGGAGTAAATATTATTTCTTCATCAGTAATAATTGCATAATTAGGTATCCTGTAACTTACCTTCAAATGTATATTGCTGGCTAAATACTCATATGGTTTTCCGAAGTCCATTTCAATAACTTCAGCCTGAGGAGCTACCCTAAGTAACTCTTTCTCCACCGAACTTTGCCATTCACTAACATAGTTGCTGGTGAACATTCTACGTATGGATGCATCGGATTGGCCTTCTGCAGTGAGCAGGAATTCACCTACAAGTGTTCCATCTTTCAGGATTTCTGAATTGCCAGATATTCTGAAAAAGTGATTTTCGGGCTCTGATATTGGGGTAATCATTAAGTCGGCACCTTCGGGAACTCCCATAAGATAATTCTGTTGTTGTTCGGCACTCGACCAAAGCTCACGTAAGAATGGAACCCATGTTGGATCGAGTAGTTTGTACTCACCACTTCTTAACTTTACAATTGTAACGCTGTGGTTAAACTGATCAGCGGGAATATAGTCGATTCGTGAACCAGCCATTGTCATAGCAGGGTAGGATTCAAATCCGGCTGCTCGTAGCATTGTGATAAGCATACCAGCTTTATCCTTACAAACACCACATCTGTCGGTAAAGTTCATCTCACCGCTATGGAGAGTATATCCTTCACCCGGACCCATCGAGATACCTGAGTACCTAATTTCATCAGCTACCCAGTGAGTAAGCAATGTGATGGAGTCCATTTCATCAACGGCATCCTTTACAATATCAGCTACTTTTTTGTCAATATCAGGCGTAGAAGTAAAGCTACCGTAATCTTCATTAACACCATAAAACCAAAGTGACTTGGCTTCCCAGTTAGGACTAGTTGATATCAATAGTTTTGGAGCTATGTCTGACATGTCAACCATTCTGGGCTCACCTTTAATGGGCATAATATCTTTCTTTATGAAAGTGTATCTCAGTTTATCGTTTTCCAACAGAACAGATGATTCAGCTTCACCATTATAAAATCTGTATTGAATTAACTTTTCCTGAGGTACTGAAACACTATAATATTTCAATAATAAAGGATCGCTACTCCAAAAAGGTACAATATCATAATAATGACCTCTCATTGGTGGTATATATTGCTCATCTTCATTATCGTAAAGAAGGGCATAGGTATATCCTTTCTTAAATAGAAATACTTCCACTGCATCACCCGGTTCTAGTCTGCCAACTTCAACCATTTTCTCACTTGCACCCCAATAAATCATACGGGCAGGAGCAGGGTAATCAAGTACTTCACTTACATCTACTTCTTCAATACTTCCATCCTTCCGGTAAATAGTAACTCCCACAATATCAATGTATGCTGATAGTGGATCGTATCCAAATTTGATAACATTTAGCTTTTTGGCACCAGTGGTGGTTAGAACCTTGTATAAGATATGGGTATTAACATAGCTTAGACCAGACTCTTGCACATTGACATCCGTACTGTCGAAAATTACAAGCAAGTTGCTGTTAGGATAATCTGTGCTGCATCCTGAGTTTTTAATAAGCTCTGGAATTGCAGATGCCAATAGAAACTGTACCAACAGAATCATCGAAATCGTAAGTAAATACTTTGCTTTCATATTTGAGTGTTTAATGTTTGACGCGTAAAGATAGGAAACATCAGCCTATTATTTTATTGTTTTTTATGTTGTTTATTAAGATCGATTACATAAGCCCCTTTTCTTCTAGTATCATAATATTCGATGCCCAATTCATTGCAATGCTCTGCTATGCTTTTTACTTCCCACGGAGGTACGGTTGGGTCGATTATTATCGTATTAAATGCTAAAAATTCCTTTAGTTTTACAATGGGAACACTTTTTCTTCCAGAAACTATTACGAAATCAACACCTAGTTTTTCCTTTGATGGATAGGCGTGGTTCTCAGAGTTGTTATAGTATATTAGATAATCGTTATATGAGATAAAGTTGGATGAGAATTTAACCATACCATCAATAATTGTGTCACTACTAGGCATTGCAATGTTTTTTGAATCTAAACCCCAATGGCTTCTGCTGGTTTTCATGTGGAAATCAAATTT
>CALCGQ010000254.1 GCA_937901015.1 uncultured Bacteroidota bacterium
ATAACCCAATATGGAGTCGGATATAACAAAAAGAATTGCCCCCAAGAGCACATATGTTGCTGATGTATTTGTTAAATAATAGAATCTGCCGGTTGCTTGCCACAGAAAGACTAGTAATACAGCAGAATATAGAATAACCGGAATAGTTAGTTTTCCCGTTTTTGGTAGCAGAATCCAAAGAAATATACTTGAGTAAACTAATGCAGGTAAAACAAGTATTAGCTCATAGTATGGCCCATTACCAGATGAGAATGCTATAATGTATAGTACATGTGCAATAAAAAAAGAGGATAACCCTTGTACAAATTTATCAGATGGTAACATTAGAAATATATCACCAACAAGAGAAAAAATTAAGCCAGAAATAATCAAAAATTTATATTGATTATAATCTCCAGGTTCTTGAATGGTTGCTAACCCAATAATCAAAATTGTAGTAAGTGGTTTAAATAAATATTTGAATGATTTATTATTTTTTAAATCGAACCAAATAAATAAACAAGCAGAAATTATAATACCAATTATAATGTATTTACTCATAATTAATTTTATTGAAGATCAATAATTAGACCCACTAATACAAGAAATTATTATACGGATACCTTATGGCATGTACTGTTCGGACATTATCATAAAGTACTTTTCTGAACTCATGATAGTTCTCCTTGGTCTTGGCAGAAATAAAGATACAAGGATGATTATCCTTTGCCATCCAGCTTTTTTCGAGATCCTTCCGACTTACATTATCTTTTGTTGCAGGTGTGAGGTCGTCATCTTCTTTTTGAACCCATCTATAGGCATCAACTTTGTTGAAAACCATAATTACCTTCTTATCACCGGCTCCAATTTCTGTTAAGGTCTGGGTAACGGTTTGTATCTGGTCTTCAAATTCAGGATGACTAATGTCTACAACGTGAACCAATATATCAGACTCTCTAACTTCATCAAGAGTGGATTTGAATGACTCAACAAGGCCATGGGGTAATTTGCGTATAAACCCAACGGTGTCGGAAAGAAGAAATGGTAGATTATCGACTACAACTTTCCTTACTGTGGTATCTAGGGTTGCGAAAAGCTTGTTTTCGGCAAATACTTCTGACTTACTCAACAATGTCATTATCGTTGATTTGCCAACGTTAGTATAACCCACCAATGCAACACGAATTAACTGTCCGCGATTTTTACGTTGTGTTGCCTTTTGCTTGTCAATCTGAATCAGCTTCTTTTTTAGAAGACTAATTTTATCACGAATAATCCTTCGGTCGGTTTCAATTTCAGTTTCTCCAGGTCCACGCATTCCAATACCACCACGTTGTCGCTCAAGGTGAGTCCACATACCGGTTAACCGTGGTAATAAATACTGATATTGTGCAAGTTCAACCTGCACCTTTGCATGTGCAGTTTGTGCACGTTTTGCAAAAATATCGAGGATGAGGTTAGTCCGATCAAGGATTTTACATTCAAGTACTTTTTCAAGATTTCGGATTTGTGATCCACCGAGCTCATCATCAAAAACAACCATATCGATTTCGGCTGCTTTAACATATTGTCGGATTTCTTCCAGTTTACCTGATCCAACATAGGTTCTGGAATTGGGATATTCCAAAGGTTGTGTAAACCTTTCAACAGGCACACCTCCAGCTGTTTCAACCAAAAAGGCTAATTCATCAAGGTACTCATGTACCTTTTCCTTTTGCTGTGCATTTGTAATTAATCCAATGAGCACTGCTGTTTCAGGCTCACGTTCAATTGATGTATTCTTTTTTTCTAACAAAGGCTATATTGAGTAATATTTTCTGAAACCAATAATTTGACGTACTTCTTCAATCGTTCTGCTGGCGCTTTCTCTAGCTTTTTCCTTACCCATATTCATCACTTTTTTGATGTAATCATCGTTGGATGATAGTTCGGCAATTCTTTCACGGAAAGGTTCGGTAAAGTTAATCATATCTTCGGCAAGCTGCTTTTTAAGATCACCATAGCGAATTGTACAATCGTTGTATTGATCATCAAACTGGCTAATTATCTCAGGTGCTGTAACAACATCCATCAATGAAAATAGATTTTGTATTGCTTCTGGTTTTTCTTGATTTTTTTCTGTTGGACCGCTATCTGTAACTGCACGCATTACTTTCTTCTTAAGCTTTTTTGGATCATCATTAAGGAAAATGGCATTGCCTTCCCCTTCTGATTTTCCCATTTTACCAGAACCGTCAAGTCCAGGAATTTTCACAAGCTGTTCTCCAAAATTATAGGCTGTTGGTATTGGAAAGAAGTCTTTGCTGTACATGTTATTAAACCTGCGAGCATAAGTTCTTGTCATTTCAAGATTTTGCTCCTGATCTTTACCAACTGGTACTTTAGCAGCTTTATGAATGATAATATCAGCAGCCATAAGTGTTGGATACGTTAGCAACCCTGCATTAACATTATCGGGTTGTTTACGTGCCTTTTCCTTAAATGTAGTAACTCTTTCAAGCTCTCCCATATATGCGTTCATATTCAGGAAAAGGTAAAGCTCAGCTGTTTCGGGTAGGTCACTTTGAAGATATAGTGTTGCTTTATCAGGATCTAATCCTGCTGCAAGATATTCAATAAGAACCTGTTTTACATTGTTTTGTAAATCACCAGGTGTCGGGTGTGTTGTAAGTGAATGGTAATCAGCTATGAAGAAAAAACATTCATTTGTTTCTTGCATCTTCACGAAATTCTTAATCGCACCAAAGTAATTCCCTAGGTGAAGATTTCCGGTTGGTCTGATACCACTTACTACTATTTCTTTGTTAGTCATTGTTATACTAGATTTTAAGGATGCAAAAGTAGTAAAACAAAACAAACAATGGAATTGATAGATTTTTGATTAGCGATTTTTGATTTGGGTAAATCAAGTATCAAGTATCAATAATCAAACATCAAAAATCCTTTTTCCGAATAGCCGTAAATTTTTGTGTATATACATAATTTTCT
>CALCGQ010000255.1 GCA_937901015.1 uncultured Bacteroidota bacterium
TTCCGGTAACTTCAGGGTGTAACCAATAAGTGTTCAGTTCTATAAGTTCGAACCAGAAATCACCTGTATCATCAGAGTAGTGGCAGGTAAGAATATTGTTTTGATCATCCATAAGGTAAATGTTAACTCCTTTTGCAGAGTATTCACCTAGTAACCTCCCACTATTTATGTATTTCACATTTCCACTAATACCACCGGTACCTCCATTTAATCCGCTTCCTTTTTCAAGCGTTATATCATATTCCCATGATGTGCTTTCCAGATCAATTGTAAGTGCATCTTCCCATAATCTACTATTTCCATAGTATGTTGGTAACAGAACACCATAGTATTCTGATTCTTTCATGGGTTCAGCCTTAACAATGTAGTTTGCTTCAGGAATCTGATAAAAATAATAGTATCCCAATGTATCAAATGCCACTGTGTCAAAAGCATTGTAATTATTTAAGGAATCGATCAAGTATAAATATGCATAACCTTTATCAATGGGGAAATGATCAGAAAATACATGACCTCCAAGATGATAGTATTCTACCTGAGTGATGTAAATCTGCTTACTTATTTCACTCTCAATAATTACACCTTCAATAATTGCGGTTACGGTTAAAGTAACCCGGAATAGCCCGTATGAATTGTATGTATGTTTCGGATTTTGTAATGAAGAACTTGTACCATCACCAAAATTCCAATTCCATGCTACTGCATTCTGATGGTTTGTAAGGTCAAGAAAGCTATAAAGATTATTATCGCCATTCATCTTTTGGATATACTTAAATCTGGCTTGTAGTTTTTCAGATTGAAATGGCAGGTAGATCTTAAAATCAGCAAGTACCATACTATTTTCTCTTTCGTGAAATCTGAAATGAATAGTAGTGTCAACGGTTTCACCAAGGTGATCAAAAGTATAAACGAAGAATGAACCTTTATTTTCAGTTGTTGAAATGGTATCATAATAATAACCATTAATATCTGTATAAACAGTATTAGTATAAGCTTTACGGCCTTCGAATGATAATTCGCTTTCAATGAATACTGGATGACCATTAACAGCATTTCCATATTCATAATTTGTAACCTGCCCAGAAACAATAATCTGGTTTGTACCATTTCCTGCAAACGAAAAAGTCGATACCAGCAATAGTAGCAGGACTATTGATGCTGGTTTATATATACTTTGATTTAGAACTACTAATTTCATCAAATTATTCTTTATTTCATTTTATAAACTAAACCAACTCTTAGTGTGAAACCTGAAGATGGTCCTTTAATATCTGTGTTTGTGTAAATATTACTGAGGTAATGCCTATAACCAGGTTCAACAGCAAATGATAATGTTTTGTTTAATTCATATTCGAGCCCAGCCCCTAGCCATAATTGGAAATAATTATCTGCACGAATAGGCAGATTATTACGCAATTCAACTATATCAGCATCATCTTCGTCAGGTAATGGTTCTTCAATCCAGCTACTTGTTTTAAAATTAATTGCTGGACCACCAAATACATACCAACTCACAGGAGATCCCGACACATTATTGGAATATCCAAATAATGCAGGAATCTGTAAATAAAGATAACTATTGGTAATATCTGAGACGGAGATATGATTTACAGTATCCCAAACTTCAACTGTTTTTGTATGATAAACGGGTGTCACATTTCCGGCAACAGTATCAAAAGTGATATCGTAAACATCATCATATGAACCCATATATTCTTTAACTACATATTCTATTTTTGCAAAGCCTCTGTCGCGTGTGAAGGATAATCCTATTCCTGATCGTATAAACCAATGATCATTGAAAAAATACGTTGGTTCTATATTGATATTGTAAGAATTGAGTATCTCAACAGAATCGATATTGGAAATGGTTAGCTCAGGACTAATATATAAGCCTGTTTTCCAGCTTGAGGTTCCAGACATTGTTGGAATATCCAGTTCGATATTGTTATTCTGAATCTGTTCTCTCTTACCGTTAATTGGGTGATAGTCAGCACGGTCATCGGTAGTTATTGTATAACTTTCTCTCAGGTCAATGGTGCTCATATAATATCTCACAATACTATTTGATGGCTTAATCTCTGATATGGTATCAACAGGCTCAACTCCTATTCCAGAAACAGGCTTAGTAATTGAGATAGATTTCTTCTTCTTTCTTAATTTCTTTTTTTCAGGCTTGTCACCTTCAGGGATTACTATTGCTCCATTATTTGTTTGAGGAATACCGGCGTCATATTCATTGGGAGAAATATTATCCATTTGTTCCTCCTCAATTACATCTGGTGGCTCAACAATAGCAATAGTGTTTTCAATTTCAATAGTGTTAGAATCTATTGGTTGATTATCATCAAAATTATTCCATACCACAAGAGACCCAATTAATGCAAGAATTGCAATAACTGCAGCTGTTGTTGTGCGAGTCTTGTTAAAGAATATAGCTGCTGGCTTTGATTCAATTCCTTTTTCTATGCCTTCCCATATGTGTGCAGGAGGGGTTGGAGAAAAGTCGTCAAATTTATCCCTTATAAGATTATCTATATTATTAAAATCACCTTCCATGATTTTCTCTTTCTTGTATTGAATTTATTCTTTTTTGTAATGAGGCTCTAGCTCTTGAAAGTTGAGATTTAGAAGTGTTTTCACTTATATCTAGTATATCACCAATTTCTTTATGAGTATAACCTTCTATAACATTTAAATTAAAAACCATTTTGTATCCTGGAGGTAGCTCGTTTATCAGAACAAGTAACTCATCACAGGACATTTTTTCTACAATAGTATTTTTCTCTTTTATTTTACCTTTTACTATTTCGAGATCAGTATTAATTCCTTGTTTTATTTTCTTTTTATAATAGTTAATAGCAGTGTTTACAATTGTACGCCGAACCCATCCTTCAAGCGAACCCTCTTCACGAAAATCCTTAATATGCCTGAATACCCGAATAAATCCATCCTGAAGTATATCATCAGCATCTTCATTAATTAAAGCAAAACGTAGGCATATACCATACATCTTTGGCGCTAACTGTTGATAAAAATCACGCTGCGCTTTTGAATCGTCTTCCTTTAACTTTTTTATGAAGGCACTATCAAACTCCATGTTGGATAATTACTACCTAATTGGCATTTTAAAATATCCCGCAAGGTACTAAAATACCTTCAATTCAAAGAGATGACATTTGAGTTTGAACAATGGTTGCACAAAATACTGGAATAATTCCTTTAACCTCATATTTTATGCTAATGAGGAAGAAAATGGGATTTTAATTATTATCTGGGATTATTAAAACCAGCCATTAATAATTAGATCATTGATGGTGTTTAGAAGGTTGTTGTTTTGAACAGGCTTGGTGAGTAATTTATCAATTCCTGATGCCTTAGCCCTTTTGATATCGTCTTCATTTGCAAAATTAATACGAGCTATTATTGGCACCATTGAATCTTTCGATTTAATGATACGCGCAAATTCTTCTCCATTAATAACAGGCAAATCAAAATTAATAAGAACTAGGTCTGGTTTG
>CALCGQ010000256.1 GCA_937901015.1 uncultured Bacteroidota bacterium
TAAGTGACCACGAACCATTGTTAATTCGTCAATGGCTTCCATTGAAATTAGGTTTTCATTATTAACAATACGAAGCGCACCTGAAACATTGGTTATAAACCGTATGCCTTGTAAGTTAGATATGTAGGATCCATCAATCAGCATGTTACCCTGTATTTCAGTACAAATTCCATAATTGGATTGAAACATATCAATATCAGTTTGGTTATGAAGATAGTAGTTGCCAAATGGGAGACACGGAAGGCTTATATTACAGTTATTAGCAATTTGGGCAGGATCATTACAGCCAGGTGCATTGTCGTATATATTAATTTGACCTTGAGGGTTATTAAGATAAAGGCATATATTTTGAATATCACATGATGATAGTAAATTATTATTACGAATAGTCAAATGTTTGAGCGAATCCTTATTGATATTTTCGATACCTGTTAAACTTGTAATACTATCATTACCAATAATAGTTAAATTCCCAGAGATGTAAGAAACATCACTCAGACCTGTTAAATCAGTAAGCCTATAATTATAGCCAATACCAAGGCCGTTTTTAATTGAATCCAATTGAGCCAAACCCGACAAACTAGTTAGGTTGTAATTACCGGAAATAGCTAAATACCCATCAATTTGAGTTAAATTTTCCAACCCAACTAGGCTTGATATTAAAAAATTTTCATCAATACTTAATCCCTCGCCAACATATGCTAAGCCTGAAAGTCCTGTTAAATCCTGTAGATTTTCATTGTACCATATTGTTACTTCACCATAAATACTAGTTACATTATTTAGCCCATCTAAAGAAAGCAGTAGTTCATTTTCCCTAATTTCAAGGTCGCCTCCGATGGAAGTTAGTACACTTAGGCCGTTGAGGTTTGATATATCATATCCATGTATTGTAACATCTCCCTCAATTTCAGTACAGTTTGGGTAGTAGGTCTGAAAATCATCTATTTGAGATTGATAAAAAAAAGTTATTCCATTAGGTAAACATGATTGCGAGACTATCACGGAGGTAATAAAATGGAATATGGTTAACAAACATAGCTTCTTCATCGTTGATTATTGTTGGGTTTTTGTAACGATGCTGCAAGCTACGAATAAATGCTGAACTAAAGAAAAACTAATTGTTTGAAATGTTCTATGGAGTGGTGGAATTTTGGAATTGTGGAGTGATGGAGTTATGGAGTGAAATGTAACAATGCCAAAATGCTGTAATTCTAAAATGTTGTTATGAGCAAGTTCATTGTTTAGTCTTTATTATCGTCAAAATCCAAAATCCTAGTTCATATAATAAAAAAAATTGGAGAGTTAGTTCATTGGTTATTCTTTGCTTTTTTATGTAATATCAAAAATCCAATATCAAAAATCGGAGTTCATATTTCAAAAAAAAGAATTAGTAATTTAAATCTAATGATGTTCGAAGTGCCTCATTGTCGAATAGTCCATCAGAACGGGTTAACTACAGCACAAAAATCCATAAACTCACCAACCCCTATGTCTTCCTCTTCTTCTTCTTAGCAGCTGGAAATAGTACATTATTGAGTATTAATCTATAACCCGGAGAGTTAGGGTAAAGGTTCAGATCAGTTTGAGGATCTCCAATTCTATGTTGATAATCTTCAGGGTCATGTCCTCCATAAAATGTCCAGAATCCTTTTCCAAACTCACCATGGATATATCTGGCTTCATTGGCAGCCTTATTTTCACCCATTATTATTGCGTTGGTTTGAATAAGATCTTTATTAAAGGCAGTAGTTTGTCCCATAAAACCTTTAACTAATCGTTCGTGGTTCTGACATAGAATTGTGGGAATATGATCCCATTTTGCAGAAAATTCAAACAACATAAAATAATCGTTTGCCTCCCGGATTGTCCTTGGTCTAGTTTCAGTTACATCGATGTTTGATATTTCATATTTTGACGGATTCTGTACAATTGTGAAATCCTTAAAAACCATGCAATTATCATAGTTTAGTTTTTCTTGAGCACCAGCCTCAATGGGGTCACCATCGAACATAACATCGCATATGTCGATATTGATTGCTGAAAGGGCTACATCGTAACTATCGGTTGCCGAGCACATTGCAAATAGGTATCCACCACCCAGAACAAAATCACGAATTTTTTTTGTCACAGCACGCTTAAGCTCACTCACTTTATTAAAGCCCAATTCAGAAGCTATCTGTTCATTTGCAGCAACATCATCCTTATACCATGGATAATTTCTATAATGGGCCCAAAATTTTCCATACTGACCAGTGAAATCTTCATGATGAAGGTGAAGCCAGTCGTAGGTTGGTAACATGCCGCTCATAACCTCATGATCATAAACAACATCGTATGGAATTTCAGCATAAGTAAGGGCAAGAGTTACTGCATCATCCCAGGGTTGTTTGTTTTTTGGAGAGTAAACTGCAATTTTTGGAACCTTCTGTAATTCAATAATATCCATATTTACATCAGGTTCGAGAATTTGTTGTTTTATGGATGAAGCCTGAACATTGGTTATCACTTGAGATGATACCCCTCTTATCACACATTCATTTTCAAAACTTTCATGATAAGTAACCAAATAACTACCACCTCTGTAATTTAATAACCATTCAAGTTCCACTCCTTGCTCCAGAATCCAAAAGGCTATCCCATAGGCCTTAAGGTGATTCTTTTGTGATTCATCCATTGGAATAAGAAGTGATGCAGATTTCATTGGAGTAATAATCCCAATGATCAATATCAATAATATGGTAGTGACTTTTTTAATCATAATGTGAAATAATGTGTCTGCAAAGTTACATAATCTAAAACTGTAAAATCGCTAAAATAGTGTGTTGAGAATTTCTTGGGTTTCGGTATTACTCTGGATTTCTTCTTTATTATTTAAGGTTACAATAGCTTGGTCAACTATTTCAGTACTGTAGCTATAGTCTCTTATCATGCCTAAATATTGAATATCAGTCTCTAGTAAATCTTCTCTATTAAAAGAGTGCTCAGTTAGTTTTTCTCCGGGTTTCATTCCAATGATTTTAATTGGAATTTTCTTTCCGCTTTCTTTGATCATCTGCTTAGCTAGGTCAATAATCTTAACCGGTTCTTTGTAGGAAACATATACACCTTTATTCACACCTTTCTTCATTAAGTAAATAATTTCACTTGCTGCTTTTGGGCCAGTTATAAACAATCTGCTCATATCGGGATGTGTTATGGTAATTGGTTCTCCTTCAGTAATTTGCTTTCTAAAAACATTGGTTACTGCTCCCTTGCTATCAATAACATTTGGAACTCTGTAACATACAATGTTAGAAGTTGTATTTACATTTTTTTGAGCATACTGTTCCACTAATAATTTAGAAATACCAACGGTAGAAACGGCATTTTGAGCAAGGTTTGATGATACTATTAATGAGGATGTAACCCTGTACTTGGAACATAGATCAACTAACTTGACTGTTGCAATAAAGTTAGCCCTAAAGGAACGCAATGGATTTATTTCACCGTCACTCACTCTCGCCATTGCTGCCAAATGAACCATATATTTGGGCTTATGTTTTTTGAATATTTCCTCAAATGAATCAGGATATAACAAGTCAACTTTTTCGAATGTTAAACGATTGTTTTGTTTATAATCACCAATTGAACTCCGGTAAGTAGCTACAATCTTATAATTCGTAGAATTGAGAATTTCTTCGATAAGGTACTTTGCAATAAAACTAGTACTACCTGTAACTAATATTGTATGCTTTTTATGAGAATCCATTTATTCAGAAAGACTGTATTTGGTGGCTTCCATTAGAAACTGTTTAGCCAAAGGCTCAGAAAGGGGATGGAGTGTATCCATAGCTTCAGGATGCCATTGCACTGCCATTAAGAAAGGATGCTCAGTGATTGATTTCCATTCAATTGCTTCGGGCATACTATCAGCGGCATAGGCAGTTATAACTAGATTATCTCCTAGTATTTCAATCCCCTGATGATGGCTGCTTACCACATCTCTTTGGTCAAATTCACCACAAATATTATTAATCAAAGTATTATCAACCAACCAAACCGGATGATAACCACGTGCCCAATTGGGTTGCCGGTGAGCAACGGTGGAATCGAAATCAGTTGGAATATCTATATAAAGAGTACCACCTTGGCTTATATTTAAAATTTGCTCACCACGACATACTCCAAAAATGGGAATTTTATTCTCTTTCGCCAGATATATTAATGCAAATTCCAGACTGTCTCTGTAACGATCAAAGCGGCCACATCTGGCAGTATCATCAATTTTGCCATAATTACCAGGAAATACATCTTCACCACCGGTTACCAGCAATCCATCGCAAGTTTCAAGTAATTTTAAAGCTGAATCGATTCCTAGTGGATACATGTAAAAATATTCCAAATTACTTTCATGTCGGAGTAGCCAATCGGCATATTTTGTAGAACTGGTTACAGATTTTTCCTTAGAAATGGCGATTCTGATTTTTGGTTCTGAATGATCACAACATGATGATAATATCAAAGATGTGACAATAATAACCCCAAATATTGTTTTATACATAAGACATTAGTTTTATTGATCTCAAAATTAACAAATTGAACAATGCCATAGTTGTTAAGCTCAAAAGAAGAACAATTAACTACATTTGCATTTCTAAATTAGTTGGTTTGAAACTTGTTAAATCTTCGGTAAGTATACTGGTAATAAGCATATTATGCTGGTTTATGCTCTTTTGCGCAGGATGCAATCAATCTGTTAAATCAACATCATTTGAAGATTTATTTAATTCTGAAGACACATCAATTGTATCCTCAATTGTTTATGCTGAAGGCTTTGATATTTATAAACATAAGGGAACTACGAAGTTGGTGATTTACCATCCGCATGATAAAGATAAGATTTTTGGAACATATTTTTTTGTGGATAACATCGACGATATTAAGTATTCCAAAGCATCAAATATTATTGAAACACCTGTTGACAGTGTTGCGGTATTCTCTGCAACTCAGTTGAATGCTTTCGGTAAACTTGGAATATTGGATAAAGTGATTGCTATCTCAGAGTCTGATTATATCCAAAATCCCGAAGTCCTCGAAATGTTTAATAATAAGCAAATTGTAAACCTTGCAAGTAATGGAAATTTCTTTTTGGAAAAGACTTTAGAACTAGATCCCAAGATTATCTATTATTCGCCATATAACTTAGCACAGAAGCATCCTTTGGCAGAAACTATGATTACGATGATTCCATTCTTTGACTTTATGGAGGCAGATCCTTTGGGAAGAGCAGAATGGATTAAATTTACAGCTTTGTTTTTTGGAAAAGAAAAACTTGCCAATGAAATTTTTGATACTATTGTGACAAAATATAATAACTACAAAAAATTGACCTTTAATATTGAATATCGCCCAACAGTATTTTCAGATAAATACTATAGTGGACAATGGTTTGTTGCAGGAGGTCAGAGTTATATTGCACAATTATTTAGAGATGCGGGTGCTGATTATCTTTGGAAAGATAATGAGAGTAACGCCAGCTTTAATCTTGATTTTGAAGTAGTTTATAACTTAGCACATAATGCCGATTATTGGAGAATTGTAGGAACTTATCCTGAAGGTTTTTCATATGAACAATTAAAGGCTGAAAATGAGCTTTATGAGAATTTTGATGCCGTAAAAAATCATAAAGTTATTTTCTGCGATTCAAAGAAATCATCTTACTTTGAGACAGGTACATTGGAACCACACAAGATTTTAGGAGATTTGATTTTTGCATTTCATCCTGAATTGTTACCAGGGCATAAACCAATATATTATCGACTATACGATTAGCCACAAAAACCATAATGTTGACAAGAAAAAATAGAATAATAATCTTTGCTATCCTTCCTGGGATTATAGTATTATTATTTATAATGAATTTGTGGTATGGGTCGGTAAGTATTGGTTGGTTTGAAGTTCTGACAACATTGTTTTCATCGACCGAAAGCAACACATCATCACAAATCATCATTATGCAATATCGCCTACCTCAGGCCATCACTGCAATGTCAGTTGGTATTGGGTTAAGTGTTGCCGGTTTATTGCTGCAAACAACTTTTAGTAATCCACTTGCAGGTCCTTCTGTATTGGGTATTAGTGCGGGAGCGAGCTTAGGTGTTGCCTTGCTGGTATTGTTAGGAGGTGCATCTGGTTTACAGATTGGAAGTTTATCAATGGTTCTTAATGACTTCACTATGTTTATTGCTGCGTTTGGTGGAGCCCTAGTTGTTTTGTTGATAATTATCTTTGTTTCTGGTAAGATTGGTAATGTGGTTACTGTTTTGATTATTGGTATTATGATAGGATATCTGGTATCAGCAATTGTAGGAACTTTGCAATTTTTCAGTAGTTCTGAAGACTTACATTCTTTTGTTTTATGGGGTTTGGGAAGTTTTTCAAAAACAACAGTAACACAATCCATATCAATATTTTCGGTTACATTTTTAATAACAATTGGGTCGCTATTCTTTGTGAAGCCATTAAATGCTTTGTTACTTGGGCATCGCTATGCTGTGAGTTCAGGTTTTAATGTGAAACTTATGCAGAGTATATTTATACTTATTGCAGGTTTTTTGATTGCATTGGGAACAGCTTTTACGGGACCAATTGCATTTGTAGGTCTAGCAGTCCCCCACATCGCACGTACGATTTTTAATACTTCAAATCATTCAATACTGCTGCCAGCAGTTATATTGATTGGAGCTGCCCTGACTCTTGCTTGTAACTTGCTTTCAAAATTACCCGGCTACGATGCATCTCTACCAATTAATGCTGTAACATCCATGGTAGGAGCACCCGTAGTAATATGGGTAATTATTAAGGGAAGGAGGATGAACATTGGATAATTTTTCTTCACTTAATAGTTTGGATACTTTACTAAGAACTGAAAAACTTATTACAGGGCATAGTGTTTCAAAAAGGAAGAAAGTAGTACTGCATAATGACTTATCTCTTACAATTGGGAAAGGTGAGTTAATAGCGTTGTTAGGACCCAATGGCGCCGGTAAGTCCACTTTGTTGGGAACAGTAACCGGAATGTTACCTCCTCTTGGTGGTGATGTATATTATGGTGAAAAGAATCTGGCACACATGTCAAACAAGGAAGTTGCGAAAGAGGTTGCTTTGGTACTTACTGATAAAATTGATGATAGATACCTAACTACATATGAGCTTGTTGCAACTGGTAGGTATCCCTATGGTTCATTTATTGGTAAATTAACAGAGCTGGATAAGGATAATATTAATAATGCCATAGATGCCGTAGGAGCAGGGGAACTTATCACCAGGTTTTTTTATACTTTGAGTGATGGTGAAAAGCAAAAAGTCCTACTAGCAAGAGCCTTAGCACAAGACACTCCTTTAATATTACTTGATGAACCCACAGCCTTTATTGATTCACCAGGTAAGGTTGTTATTATGAATCTGCTTACCAAATTAGTAAAGGACCATAACAAAACGATTTTGCTAACAACTCATGATACTGAACTTGCATTGTCATATGCATCTAGGCTATGGTTATTGGGCAAAGACAACACTTTTGTTGAAGGACTTCCTGATGAACTAGTTAAAAATGGTATGATTAATAAACTTTTCGACCGGCAAGGAGTTGTGTTTAATCGACTTACATATCGTTTTGAGGCTGAGAAGTAACCCACCACTAACCCCTCCGAGGAGGGGAATTTGATTAATAATAAATAAAATACTATTATTTTAACTGGCTTTGTTTTGTGAAATAGTTTTAAATTCTAGTTTGATTAGTTAATGAGCTCACTGATTAAATAACTAATTGAAATTAATTACTTTTGTAACTGAACCTAACAGCCCAATTATCAGACATAATTCCCCTCCTTGGAGGGGCTAGGGGTGGGTCTACACTTCATGAAAAGAAAAATAATATCATATAATAAAAAACTGGTTCCACTTGCAAAAGCACTTCGGAAGAATATGACATTTAGTGAGGTGTTATTATGGAATGAGTTAAAGAAAAAGAAGATGTGTGGGTATGATTTTGATAGACAAAGGCCAATTCATAATTATATTGTCGATTTTTATTGCAAAGATCTAATGTTGGCAATTGAACTTGATGGAATAAGTCACTATTCTGAAGAGGCTTTTATGGCTGACAATATTAGGCAATCAGAGATTGAATCGTTTGGGGTTTCATTTTTAAGATTCGAAGATGAGGAAGTTAGGTGCGATATGCCAAACGTAATTAGGAGTATAGAAGGGTGGATACTTGACTGGGAATCTTCAAATTTACCTGGCCATCATCCAGGCCGATACTCCCAATGAAGTGGTTGAGATTATGAATATATTAAACAAAAAATAATTAACTAGTTTTGTCATAAATACTCATTCTACAAACTCCATTGTGATGAAAAAACCACATTTTCTATTTATTGCCCTACTATCAGTGTTGCTCCTAAATTCATGTGATCAGAAAACAAAAGTTGATTTAATATTAACAGATGCTCAAATCTATACTGTTAATAATGATTTTGATATTGCTGAATCATTTGCAGTGAAAGATGGGAAGTTTGTAGCTGTTGGTAAAAAGGAAGATATACTCTCTAAATATCAATCAGATATTGTAATTGATGGAAGTCAACAATTTGTTTATCCCGGTTTTAATGATGGTCATAGTCATTTTCTAGGTTATGGACTAATGGAAACTAAGTATGCAAACTTGAAAGGGACCAAATCCTTTGATGAGGTTGTGGCAAGGGTTGTAGATCATAATAAAAGTTATCCTGGTGATTGGATCCTTGGTAGAGGATGGGATCAAAATGATTGGAATGATATTTCATTTCCCACAAATGAAAAACTGGATCTAGCCTTTCCTGATAATCCTGTTGTCCTTACAAGAATTGATGGTCATGCTTTAATTGCGAATTCGAAAGCTTTAGAACTGGCAAGTATCGATATTGATACCCATGTGGATGGTGGCGAAATCCAAAAGAGCAATGGTAGGTTAACCGGAGTTCTTATCGATAACTCCATGAGGTTAGTTAGAAGAATTATTCCCGGGTTTAGCACAGATGAAAAAGCATTGGCATTTAAAAAAGCTCAGATTGATTGTTATGCGGTTGGATTAACTTCAGTTACCGATGCTGGCCTTGATAAGGATGAGGTACTACTAATTGATGAACTTCAAAGTAAAGGGGAGTTAGACATTAGAGTATATGCAATGCTTAGTCCCAACAATGAAAATTTTGATTATTTCTTCTCACAAGGACCAATTATTAAAGATAAGCTGGTAGTTAGCTCTGTAAAATTATATATCGATGGAGCCCTTGGTTCCAGAGGTGCTTTGCTGTTGGAGCCGTATTCAGATGCGCTTCATACCCATGGCTTACAACTCAGTCCTCAGTCTTATTTTGATAATATTTGTCAGATGGCTTATGATGCAGGATTTCAGGTAAATACTCATGCCATTGGAGATTCTGGAAATCGCATTATGCTGAAATCATATGCAAAATATCTGAAAGGAAAGAATGATAAAAGATGGCGCATTGAACATGCTCAGGTTGTTAGTCCTGATGATCTTGATTATTTCAGTAAGTATTCAATAGTTCCATCTGTACAATCAACCCATTGTACTTCTGATATGTATTGGGCTGATGAAAGATTGGGGCCTGAGAGAATTAAACATGCATATGCTTATCAGGACTTACTTAATCAAAATGGATGGATTGTAAATGGTACTGATTTTCCAATTGAAGGGATTAGCCCCTTAAGAACATATTATGCTGCTGTTGCCCGTAAAGATATAGAAGAATGGCCAAATGAGGGTTTTCAAATGGAGAATGCTCTTAGCAGAGAAGATGCTCTTAGGTCCATAACCATATGGCCAGCCATGGGTAGTTTTGAAGAAAATAGTAAGGGTAGTATTGAAGTGGGAAAGTTTGCAGATTTTGTCCTTCTTGAAAAAAACTTAATTTCGGTTCCCGAAACAGACTTACCTCATATTAAGATAATTGGGACTTATATAGATGGTGTAAAGGTGTATTAAGATATTGTTCTACTTATCAATGGGTTCAACATGAATTGTAACCTCTAAATTGGGTAGATTGCCTTTTAAATCTTCTTCTATCTTATCACAGAGGTTATGTGATTCTTTTACAGACATATTACCAGGTACTTCAAGATGAAAATCCAGTTCACGGTTCGATCCGGCTTTGCGAGTCCTGAGCATATGATATTTCATATTGTTGGATTGGTACTTTGAAATTGTATCTATAATTATCTGTAATTCTTCAGGTGGTAGTGAGTTGTCAATTAATGGTTTGAATGCTTCAACCAATATCTCAAAAGCCTCTTTTAGTATGAAAGCAGCAACAACAATTGCAGCAATAGGATCCAAAAAATGCCATCCTGTGAAATATATTACGGCCAAACTAATCCCAATACCAAACGAAGTATATACATGAACACTTAGGTGAAGTGCATCTGCCTTTAGAGCCACTGAATCCGTCTCTTTTGCCACACGATATAAATGCCTGCTTACAAATAAATCAACAAGTGCCGAAACAACCATAACAAGAAACCCAAGTGTAAGTCCCGAATGATCAATAATATGCTCAGAATTAAGCCTGTCAACAGCATGATAGATAATCCATCCAGAGGCAACAAATATCAATAATGCTTCTACTACACCACTAATGTTCTCATATTTCCCATGTCCGTATGGATGTTGATCATCAGGAGGCGTATCAGCAATTTTCACTGAAAAATATGCCATGATTGCTGCCAGAAAATCAATGAAGGTGTGTATGGCTTCCGAAATAATACTAACAGATCCACTAATTAGTCCAACAGCAAGGTTCATTACTATCAAAAATGCATTTGAGAATACCGAAAGTCTGGCTGCTTTTGCTTTTTTATTACTCATTTTTATGTAATAAATTTAAGTTTGCAAATATAGTTGATTTACAATTATTGTAATTTGCATTAAAAAATTATATCATGTCTATTGTAAATATTAGGGGAGAAAAAATATACTATAAAGAATATGGTCAGGGAGCCCCACTTTTATTGATAGCTGGACTTGGTTCTGACTCTACCAGCTGGTTGCCAGTAGTGATAGGACTTTCGAAACACTTTCGAGTAATAACTTTTGATAATAGAGGAGTAGGTCAGTCAACACAAAACAATAATAATATCACAATTGAAGATATGGCCGATGATGCAGCATCTCTAATCAAATCTTTATCATTAGCCAAGGTTAATATACTGGGACATTCAATGGGAGGGATGATTGCAATGAAATTTGCTTTGAAATACCCTGATTCTGTTGACAAGTTAATAGTCGCAGCATCATGCACAAAAATTAATAATCGAAATAAAGAATTATTTAAAGATATGATAGCCTATTCGGCTGATGGAATGGATAAAAGGCTGTGGTTTCGAAATTTGTTTTATTGGATATTCTCACCAAAGTTTTTTGAGGATGTTCAGTTTTTGGATCAAGCATTGAATATGGCGATTAATTATAGGTTCCCACAATCTGATGATTCTTTTAAAAACCAGGTGGGTGCAATTACACAGTTTGATTGTTCAGCTGATGTTAGTAATCTGCAAGCGAAAACACTAATAATGACTAGTGATCAGGATTTACTTTTCCCTTTTTCAGAAAATAGTAGGTTAATAACTATCCCAAACAGCAAGATACTTAATATTATTGGAGCCGCTCATTCCATTCATATGGATGAACCACAGGCGTTTATTGATGGCGTTGTTAGTTTCTTATAAACCCTGTAAGAGTTAGTACTCTTACAGGGTTTTATCACCTCACAGAGGTAATTTGCAAACCAAAAAAGATTACTTTTGCAGCCCCAATCTAATATGACTAATAATATGCAGAATATCAGGAATATAGCTATAATTGCTCACGTTGACCATGGTAAAACAACACTGGTTGACAGAATGCTACACCAAGTTAAACTCTTTCGTGAAAATGAAGATGTAGGTGACTTAATACTAGATAGTAATGATTTAGAACGTGAACGTGGTATTACAATTCTTTCAAAAAACGTATCAGTTCGCTATAAAGAAGTAAAAATAAATATAATCGATACACCTGGTCACTCCGATTTTGGAGGCGAAGTAGAAAGGGTGCTAAATATGGCTGACGGTGTTATCCTTCTTGTTGATGCATTTGAAGGACCCATGCCACAAACCAGATTTGTATTACAGAAAGCAATTGATCTTGGACTTAAACCAATTGTTGTTATCAATAAAGTTGATAAACCAAATTGTCGTCCTGATGAGGTTTATGAGGCAGTTTTTGATTTAATGTTCAATCTTGGAGCTACCGAAGATCAGCTTGATTTCCCAGTTGTTTATGGTTCATCAAAAAATGGATGGATGTCAGATGACTGGAAGAATGAAACAGATAATGTTGCATATCTACTGGATGAAATTATTGAACATATTCCACCTGCTACGTTTAAAGCAGGAACCCCTCAAATGCAGATAACTTCAATGGATTATTCTTCATATGTTGGGCGAATTGCTGTAGGTAAACTAGAGCGAGGAACACTTAGAATGGGAATGCCAGTATCATTGGTAAAACGTGATGGAACGATTGTAAAGCAAAAGATTAAGGAGCTTTATACTTTTGAGGGACTTGGTAAAGAAAAACGTAAAGAGGATGTTAATGCAGGTGATATTGTTGCATTGATGGGTCTTGAAGACTTTGAAATTGGTGATACCGTTGCCGATATTGAGAATCCTGAAGGTATGCCAGCAATTAAAATTGATGAACCTACCATGAGTATGGTTTTTACAATTAATAATTCTCCATTTTTTGGTAAAGAAGGAAAGTATGTTACATCTAGGCATTTACGTGATAGATTGTATCATGAGATTGAAAAAAACCTTGCATTAAAAGTTGAAGAAACAAATTCATCTGATTCTTATCAGGTTTTTGGACGTGGAATTCTTCATTTATCCATACTTGTTGAAACCATGCGCCGTGAGGGATACGAATTTCAATTGGGTCAGCCAAAGGTTATTATCAAGGAAATCGACGGAGTAAAGCATGAACCTATTGAAGTATTAACGGTGATGGTTCCTGAAAATTTTTCTGGAAAAGTAATTGATATTGTTACACTTCGTAAAGGTGATTTCCTTTCAATGGAACCAAAGAATGATAGAATGATGCTTGAGTTCAAAATGCCTTCAAGAGGAATTATTGGTTTAAGAAACAGTATTCTAACTGCTACTGAAGGTGAGGCAATCATCGCTCACCGATTTGATGCTTTTGAACCTTGGAAAGGTGAGATTAAATCCAATAATTATGGAGCATTAATATCAATGGAGACAGGAACTGCAATTCCATTTGCATTATTTAAACTTATCGATCGTGGTAAATTCTATATTGACACAAATGTAGAAGTATATGCAGGACAGGTTATTGGTATTAATACTAGGCAAGGTGACTTGGTTGTTAATGTCAATAAAACTAAGAAGCTATCAAATATGAGGTCTTCCGGATCGGATGATAAAGTTCTAATTCCACCTCCAATTAAGTTTTCCCTTGAGGAGTATATGGAAGTTATTAGAAATGATGAGTATCTTGAAATTACACCTAGAACTTTAAGATTAAGAAAGATACTGCTAAATGAGCATGATAGAAAGAGGCAGGCTAGGAATTAATTCTTGTTATTTATCTTTGTTGGATTATAACTTTATATTATGAAAAAACTAATAGTTCTGGTTTCATTTCTGATAATCACTGTAACTTCATGCGATGTTCTAAATCAGATGGGGGAAGTTACGAATTTTGTTAATTGTAATTTCTCGATAAACAAGGTTGCTATCAATAGGTTAGGTGGTGTTGATTTTACAAAGTATAAAAGTGTAAGTGATGTAGGATTCACAGAAATGTTGTCATTGGGTCAGCAAGTAATAGCTGGAAACCTTAACGCTAGTCTGTATGTTGATATACGTGCTAAAAATAACCAGAGCTCTAAAGCTGCTATTTCAGGTTTAGACTGGCAATTATTCATGAAAAATGAACAGTATGGAACCGGAAAACTCAATGAATATGTTGAGGTACTTCCTGGTCAGTCAACCGACTTCACAGTAAATGTAAATTTCGATTTACTTAAACTACTCAAGTCGGAAAACCTACAGACCATCCTTGATTTGGTGATGGATATGGATAATAAGGAGAAACTGCAGAAGCTAGATATAATGTTGAAAGTTAAGCCATATTATAAATCAGGTGGTAGTATCAGAGAATATCCCGGTTATATTACTATTCGACCATAGCAACTAGCAGTATTGTTTTTTAGTTTTTCCTAGTTTCATAATATTCCAATTTTTGATGCGTTTATTTCAAAATGAACGCAATATGTACCTAAGAAAACTTATTATCATATTGGCTTTAACTGCCATGTTTACGATTCTTTTTTATCAAGTCGGAATTGGTGTTAATTTACTGCTATACAATCTGTTATTGTTGCTAGGGTTAGCTTATGTTGATAAATTAGCTTTAAAAGGAGAAGTCAATTTGACCTTAATAGCTGGTACATTATTATCTGCGATTTTTGTGGTCATTAATGGATCAATTTTCGCAATAGCTATAAATATCATTTCATTGTTTTTGTTGGCAGGCATCACTTTGTTTCCAATATCAAGGAGTATAATATATACAAGCTTAATTTCGATAGTAAATTTCTTCTACTCACAGTTTGCATTTTTAGGGTTAATTAGTGAATTGTCGAAAAAATCTAAATATGCAGATGCAATAGTTAAAGTAATAAGAATTCTAATTGTTCCTTTGATCGTTCTTACTGTATTTATTCTGATCTATAGAGCTGCAAATCCTATTTTTGAAGGAATGCTCAAATCAATTTTCGATGCCGTGGAGAACTTCTTCAATTGGATTTTTGAAAACTTCGAAATAGCATTAATTGGAACAATAATATTTGGATTTATAATCTCCAACTACTTCATACTTGGGAAGCCAAATTCAGAATTAGTTAAACTTGATACCGGGAGCTCGAATGATCTTACCCAAAATACTCTAAGCAATGATGCCGCAATAACCGTGAAAACGGAATATAAGTCTGCCATAGTATTATTTGCAATGTTGAATATCCTAATCTTAATCATTAATGTTATCGATATTAGGTGGGTTTGGTTTAATTTTTCTTGGGATGGCGAATATCTAAAACAGTTCGTTCATGAAGGAACTTATCTTTTAGTATTGTCAATTTTAATATCCTTAGCTTTAAGTAACTACTACTTTCGAGGCAGTGTAAACTTCCTTGAAAAAAACAGAAATTTGAGATGGTTGGCATATTTGTGGCTTTTTCAAAATTCCATATTAACTGTTTCTGTTGGAATAAGGAATTTCTGGTACATAAATTATTTTTCCTTAGCTTATTTAAGGATTGGAGTAATATTCTTTCTGATACTCACTTTATTTAGCATATATACGGTATTCGTTAAAGTAAGGCAAAAGAAAAGTACTTATTTTCTTTTTTCAAAGAATTCATTGGCAGCATATATATTACTTGTATTTATGGCCTTTTTTAATTGGGATGTTATTATTGCAAAATATAATTTCTCTCATAGTAAAAGCGCATTTATACATTTTAATTTCTTATCAGAATTGGGTGATAATGCATTACCATATCTCGATAAATCCCATGATGAGCTTGCAAGTATTGATGCCAATCAGAAAGATGTTTTTGCCTTTAGAGATCAGTATATTAGTAGTCGGGAGTATTATGATATTATTCAAGAAAGAAAAGATAATTTCTTATCTGAATGGGAAAAATCAAAGTGGCAGGACTGGAATTTGGCCAGCCATAGGGCTTACTTGAAACTAAAGGAACAATAAAGGGAAGTTTAATAAAGAGTATAGAGTTATTGTTTGTTTTTTCTAATTGCTGACCATTGTAAACACAATAATAGAAATGTACGAGAGATTTCTTTATGTAAAAAATTTCCTGATAAGTTTGTTTAGGAGCGAATTATCTTTTAATGCATAATTTGAGAGTAGCTCTGATTTGCTCAATATGGCAATAGCAGTATGTCGATATAATTCTGGGAACATTTTCTTTTTTACCTTTTTATAATATGCTTTATTAAATTTCTTAGAGAAATCATTTGCAGTAAAGCATTTCTGGATATGTTCGGCGGCAAATCTTCCTGTACGTAAGGCGTTACCAACTCCCTCACCTGATAAAGGATTCACAACGTTAGCAGCATCTCCAACAAGTAATACCCTATCGCTATAGATTTTTTTATAATTGTTAAAAACAGGAAGCCTGTAAGCTTTCAAATCTCCTTCCATTTTTGCATTGGCAAATCTGTCTTTGAATTTTGGATTGTTTTTAATGATTTGATGAAAGACTTCACCCAACTTTATTCCATTTTTCTTAACAGTCTTCTCATCAATCCCGATACCTACATTTCTCTTGTTGTTAGGCATATGAAATATCCATAAATATCCGGGAACTAATTCCTTTAAATAATGGATTTCAATAACATTAGTGTTTTCAGAATCTGTTACATTGGAAAAATAAGCCCTTACACTTACACCATAAAGAGATTCCTTTCCTCTATTTGGATTTACGGTTTTGGCAATTTTTGAATTCACACCATCTGCACCTACAACAATCTTACCTGAAAAGAGACCTGCAGAGGATTCCACACTCACCTGGTGATTAGAAACTGTGCATTTATTAACTCGCGTATTTTC
>CALCGQ010000257.1 GCA_937901015.1 uncultured Bacteroidota bacterium
AGTTTATAATTTCAATTAATATCTTTTTTAAGGAACAGCAAATTTCGTAAAAAATCAATTACAAAAAATATCACATCATTGATTTCCAATTTAACACTTGTATATCAGTAAGATAAAGATATGTACAAGCATTTAATATTACGATAATATGTCCTAAAAAGGTTATCTATTTCTCATCAGACAAACCCATATTTTTGGTGGATTATCCTGATTATTTCCAAAATAACTAACTGTTAAAGTAAGTAATTTGAAACGAGGCTCAATGGCATCAATAATATTTCTGGCTGATCTTGTAGGTGGTCCGGAATCCCTTGGTGGAGAATCGCTATTTGCCACTAGAGTTAGCCACATACCTCTTGGAGAAAGCAATGATGCAACTTTACTAGCATAGAAACTTCGTTCCTCCTCATCATCAAATGAATGAAAAAATCCTCTATCAAAAATAAAATCATACTCTCCTTCAAAATTATCTGTAATAAAATCACTGACCATGAAATTACAGGATGTATCTGCACTACTTGCTGCCTTTTTTGCAATATCAATGGCAATTGAAGATCCATCAATTGCAGTTACCTCAAATCCCTGCTTACTTAACCATATGGCCTCAACACCAGTTCCACAGCCAAGTTCTAATACTTTACATGGATGAATTGGCCAGTTTTCAACTATCTCAATGAGATTAAAATCAGGATTTTCATGAACCCATGGTGTAGTCCCTTCTTTGTATCTATCAACAAAACGATCTCGTGGATTCATAGTATAATTTTAGATAAGTTATTATTTAATCAAATCTCTGGAAATAACAATCTTTTGAACTTCAGAGGTTCCTTCATAAATCTGTGTTAACTTGGCCTCTCGCATTAATCTTTCAACATGATATTCTTTTACATAACCATAACCACCATGTATCTGAACTGCCTCTGTTGTTACTTCCATGGCAATATCAGCAGCATATTGTTTTGCCATTGCACTGGCAACTGTAATGGGTTTATGATTATCTTTCAGCCAGGCAGCTTTCAGACATAAGTTACGGGCGTTCTCAATTTTAACAGCCATGTCAGCAAGTTTAAAAGCTATCGCCTGATGATTTATAATCTCAGTCCCAAAAGCCTTACGTTCTTTTGCATAAGCAGTTGCTCTTTCAAGAGCACCACTAGCAATGCCTAAGGCTTGAGAAGCAATCCCGATGCGACCAGCCTCCAGAACCATCATGGCAAATTTAAAGCCAAAACCATCATCTCCAATTCTATTTTCCTTGGGAACAATAACATCAGTAAACATAACAGAATGGGTATCAGAACTCCTCATTCCCATTTTATCTTCATGGGGTCCTAAACTAATTCCCTTACTATTCTTATCAACTATAAAGGCATTAATTCCTTTATGTCTTTTCTCAGGATATGTTTGAGCAATAACTATATATGTGGATGCTGAATTAGCACTTGTAATCCAGTTTTTCGTTCCGTTTAAAACATAATGATCACCTTTGTCTTCAGCAGTAGTATTTTGATGAGTAGCATCTGACCCTGCCTCAGGTTCTGATAATAAAAATGCTCCAATTACTTCACCGGTAGCTAAAGGAACCAAATATTTTTGCTTCTGATCTTCCGTTCCAAACCTACTCAGACCATAACAAACCAATGAGTTATTTACCGACATAATAACACTTACAGATGCATCAACTTTTGATATTTCTTCCATTGCAAGCACATATGCTATTGTATCCATACCAGATCCGCCATAATCAGGGTCGACCATCATACCCATAAACCCTAACTCGGCAAGTTCTTTAATATGTTTTGTAGGAAAGATAGCATTGGTATCTCTTTCAATCACATCATCAATAAGCTCCCTTTGAGCAAAATCACGGGCAGCCTGCTTAATCATTATTTGTTCTTCGGTAAATTCAAAGTTCATGTTTGTAATTTTTAGGTGTTTGCCACAAATTTAATCAAAATTATTTATTACTCAACATAAAATACTGAGCTTATACAACGCTATATACCAAGCGATTGAGACATCTTGCTTTTCGTAATACCATACTCTTCAATAAGGGTTTCCATAATTTCCTTAACTGATCTGGAACTATCAATGGTTGCAGCGATCTGACCTATCTCTAATTCACCTTCATTGGTATTGCCTTCAAACATTCCCAGCTTTGCTCTACCTCGCCCTAAAATTTCCAATAATTCTTCTTTATTTTTTCCATCAATGCAAGCTTTATGAATTGTATTGAAAAACTCATTACGAATAAGCCTCACAGGCACTAATTTCTTCAGAGTTAAGTATGTGCTTCCATCGCCAGCAATTACAACTGCCTCCTTAAAATTTTCATGAGCTGACGATTCCTTTGCGGCTGCGAACAAACTACCAATCTGTACACCATCAGCTCCCAATGATAAGGAAGCATAGATAGACTGACCCGATCCAATTCCCCCAGCTGCAATAAGTGGTATGGATATAATCTTTCTAAGCAATGGTATCATTACCATGGTTGTGGTTTCTTCAAAACCATTATGTCCTCCTGCTTCAAACCCTTCTGCGACTATTGCATCTACACCAGCTGATTGAGCTTTTAGGGCAAACTTACTATTAGCAACCACATGAACCACTGTAATTCCAGCATGCTTTAGCTTTGAAGTATATAATGATGGATTTCCTGCCGATGTAAATACAATCTTAATACCTTCTTCTATTATTATATCAATTATCTCCTCAGTATTTGGATATAGTAATGGTACATTAACACCGAAAGGTTTATCTGTTGCTAGTTTACATTTCTGTATATGCTCTCGAAGAACATCAGGATACATACTACCAGCACCAATTAATCCTAAACCTCCCGAATTACTGACTGCTGATGCAAGCTTCCATCCACTGCACCAAATCATCCCACCTTGAATAATTGGATACTTAATATTAAAGAGTTTGGTAATTTTGTTCATGATTTCGTCTTTGGTCTTTGGTCTTTGGTCTTTGGTCTTTAGTCTTTAGTCTTTGGTTATTGGTCATTGGTGGTAATTAATGACTCCTACAACCAAAACCAACATTTATATCTTCTCCATCATTGCCTTTACAATATTGTTAGCGCCATCATCAATATCCAGAATCGTTGCATCAAGCATATAACATGGGGTTGTAAAAAGGTTATTATCCTCATCGAATATTACATCACCATGATCTGTCTCAACATGGGTTGCTCCCATTGCCTCAATGGCTTCTATTGTTCCCTTATCCTTACCAATTGTTACACTAACATCACCAAGTATCTTTGCGATAAATGCAGGTGAGATACATAACGCACCAATTGGTTTCTTTAGTTCAATCATTTGCTTTACTGAAGACTCAACTTCTGAATTTACAGTAGCATTGGGACCATCGAATGCAACTGTTGAAAGGTTTTTAGCTGCACCAAAACCTCCGGGAAAGATTAAGGCATCAAAATCTTTACCATCAAATTCCGACAATGGCTTAATATCTCCTCGAGCAATCCTTGCCGATTCAATTAGTACATTTCTAGTCTCATTCATTTCATCACCTGTGATATGGTTTATCACATGATGCTGAGATATGTTGGGCGCAAAGCAAGTATATAACCCACCCTGTCTCATTATTGCCAGCATAGTTAATATTGCTTCATGTATTTCAGCTCCATCATAAACACCACTACCTGATAAGACTACAGCGAATTTCTTCTTTTCCATGTCTATTATTTTTTAATTTTATTTCTTAGTTGCTAAAATACAAAATATCCATGCTTTTATTAACTTTACAACCCATATGATTGAATTTATTCTTAATAACGAACATGTTGTAACAGAACTGCCATCCGGCAGTATATTATTGAATTTCATAAGGAAAGAAAAGCAGTTGACAGGAACAAAGATAGGTTGCAGAGAAGGAGATTGTGGAGCATGTACTGTGTTAATTGGCTCAATTGATCAACAAGGTAAACTAATATATAAATCTGTTAACTCTTGTTTAACTCCCATTGCCAGTGCTCATCAAAGACATGTGGTTACCATTGAGGGCCTAAACCTGAAAGATAAACTAACTCCCATTCAGGAAATTTTCAAAAAGAACAATGCAACTCAATGTGGCTTTTGCACACCTGGCTTTATAATTTCTATTACTGGAAGCGCCTTTAATTCCGATACATCGATCTCCAGTGTTATGGATTCCATTGGTGGAAATATATGCCGATGTACCGGTTATAGTTCCATACAAAAATCAAGTTCAGAAATTGCACAATTATTAGTCAATTCAGGAAACAATGGTAGTATTTCTAAACTCACATCAGCTGGAATTTTACCCGAGTACTTCTTAAATATACAGAACAGACTTCTTGCAATTCCTAATATTTCGAGCAATTCAAATAACAAATATATCGTGGGTGGTGGTACAGACTTATATGTAAGCCAAAGCGCTGAATTTGAGAGCAAAGCAATTGACCTTATTGAAAGTAAATGTGGTAATGGTATAACATTAAATAATGGGGTTTGTATTATTGAAGCAGGAGCATCAGCTACCGACATTATGGAAAATAATGATTTGATTTCTCTCTTTACAGAGTTGAAAAGCTATTTCAAGCTTATATCTTCCAAACAGATTAGAAATACAGGTACTTTAGGAGGAAACCTGGTAAATGCATCACCTATTGCAGATCTTGCAATATTTTTCCTTGCTTTAAACAGCAAAATAAGCATTTCAAATAATGACAATTTGAGATCCATATTCTTAAAAGACTTTTTCAAGGGATACAAATTAATAGATCTGAATGAAGGAGAAATAATTCAATCAATGGCTTTTAATATCCCTGAAGAAAATGAATACTTTAATTTTGAAAAGGTAAGTAAAAGAACTCATCTTGATATTGCAAGCGTTAATTCAGCCATAAAAATCTCAATACGGAATAATCATATTTCTGAAATTCATATTAGTGCAGGTGGAGTTGCCCCTATTCCGCTATATTTAAAAAACACTAGCAGTTTTCTAAAGGGCAAGGAGCTGACTTCCCAAAACATCCGAAAAGGGCATTGTGTGCTCAAAGAAGAAATATCTCCAATAAGTGATGTTCGAGGATCCGATGTATATAAGAAACTATTACTAAAGCAACTTTACTTTGCTCATTTTATCAAACTCTTTCCTGAAAAAATTTCCATTGCAGATATAAAATAATGCCCATGAAAAACATTGACTCAAATAACCATGTTCAGGGTAAATCAATTTTTGTTGATGATATTCCAACCATTTCAGGGACATTATTTGGAACAATATTTAGCTCATCAATTGCACATGGTAAGATAATCAAGTTGGATATTAGCAATGCCAGCGAACTTGATGGTGTAACAGCGATACTAACCCATATAGATATTCCAGGTGAAAACCAAATTGGTGCAATTATACAGGATGAGGTACTTCTGGCTGAAGATGAAGTTCATTTCATAGGCCAGCCAATTGCATTAATTATTGCTGAAAGTGAAAGTATTTCATTAAAGGCCAGAGAGCTAATAGAAATTGATTTCGAAGAATATGATCCCATTGTAAATGTACAGGATGCAAAAAACAATGAACATTTCATTCTGCCTCCAAGATCATTCAAGCTTGGGGATATCAGCAAAGTATGGGAAGATTGTGCATTCATATTTGAAGGTATTGCCAAATCAGGAGGACAGGAACACTTATACTTAGAAACTCAAGGCTCATATGCAATACCACTTGAAAACGGCAATATTAAAATATTCTCATCAACACAAGGACCAACTGTGGTTCAAAAGATTGGTGCTCGTGTTCTTGGTATTTCAATGAATCAAATTGAAGTTGATGTAAAAAGACTTGGAGGAGCATTCGGAGGAAAGGAAGATCAGGCTACTCCATGGGCTGTACTTTCTATGCTGGCAGTTTATCACCTCCAAAAACCCGTAAAAATTATCCTTAGCCGTCATGATGACATTTACATGACCGGAAAAAGACATCCATACGAAACAAATTATAAAATAGGTTTTTCAGAAGACCTTAAAATGCTGGCTTTTGAAGCAGAGTATCTTCAAAATGCAGGAGCAGCAGCAGATTTATCACCTGCCATAACAGAACGTACTTTATTCCATTCAACAAATAGCTATTTCATTCCAAATGTAAGAACAACCGTTTATAGTTGTAAAACAAATCTGACACCAAACACTGCTTTCAGAGGATTTGGTGCCCCACAAGCCATATTCGTTATTGAATCGGCAATAAAAAATGCAGCCACACAAATTGGAATTCCTGCAAGAGAACTTCAGGAGATTAACATGATTGTTGATAATGATAGTTTTCCTTACGGTCAAATTGCTAAAAATGTAGAACTTAAGAAAATATGGAAAACCGCACAGGACAACTTCAACTTCTACAAAATTGAAAAAGAAGTTTGTGATTTCAACGATTCCAATGATAATTTAAAAAAAGGAATTTCTTTTATACCCGTAACCTTCGGAGTATCTTTTACAAATACCATGATGAACCATGCAAGGGCATTGGTACATATTTATCAGGATGGAAGCATTGGAATTAGTACTGGAGCGGTTGAAATGGGCCAGAGCGTTAATACTAAGATGATTCAAGTTGCATCACATGTATTTTCGGTAGATTCGAAAAGAGTAAAGATTGAATCTACCAATACTACCAGAGTTGCCAATACATCCCCTTCGGCAGCAAGTTCCACAGCCGATCTAAATGGTAAAGCTGTTGAAAAAGCCTGCAATGCATTATTAATAAGACTAAAGGAGGTTGCCGGAAAGAAACTCCAAGCAGAACCTGAATCAATTGACTTTAAAGATGAATTAGTAATAACAAATCAGAAAGATACAACTCTTACATGGGAAGAAATTATTTGGGAAGCTTTTGCATCCAGAGTTAGTTTATCTGAGTCAAGTCACTATTCAACACCAGAAATTAATTTCGACAAGAGCATTGAAAAAGGACATCCTTTTGCATACCATGTTTATGGACTTGCCATAACAACTGCAACCATCGATTGCCTAAGAGGAACCCATGTAATTGATTCTGTTAGAATAGTCCATGATTTTGGAAAGAGTATTAATCAGGAAATCGACAATGGTCAAATTGAAGGTGCATTAGTACAAGGAGTAGGTTGGATGACAATGGAGGAGATTGTCCATAATAACAAAGGAGTATTGTTATCAAATGCCTTATCAAATTATAAAGTACCTGATATTTATTCTGTTCCTGAGCTGGTTGAAATAATACCACTTGAAACAGATGGTAATGAAAATGCCATCCTAAAATCTAAAGCTGTGGGTGAACCACCATTTAATTACGGAATAGGTATTTACTTCGCCTTACAAGATGCCATATATGCCTTCAATTCAAACTACAAATATGATTTTGATGCTCCAATGACACCTGAAAAAGTTCTATTAGGGTTGTACTCAAAATAACAATTGTAGAAAGCATAAAACCAGAGTGAACGATGAAAAACACATATAAAAGAATTGTTGAATTATCTGAAAAGTATTCAGATTATACAGCCCAAAACCTGTCAAAACTAATTCAGATTAAATCCTTGAGTTTACAGGAAAAAGAAGTCCAGAAAGAGCTTGCATCTCAAATGGAAGATGCTGGTTTTGATGAAGTCAGAATTGATGGCTTAGGGAATGTAATAGGCAGAATTGGGAATGGAAAAAAGATTTTAGCCATCGATGGTCATATGGATACTGTTGATATCGGGAACCTCGAGAACTGGGACTTTGATCCTTTGGGAGGTGAAATTGCAGATGGATTTGTTCATGGTAGAGGAACTGTTGATCAGGAAGGAGGAGTGGCTTCATTTGTTACAGCAGGAAGAATATTAAAGGAGCTTGGCTTCGATAAGGATCTCACAATTTACTTTGTTGGAAGTGTTATTGAGGAAGACTGTGATGGATTGTGCTGGAAGTATATCATCGAAGAAGATAAAATCATTCCCGAACTGGTAATCAGCACAGAGCCAACAAATCTCAATATTTATCGTGGCCAACGTGGTAGAATGGAGATGAGAGTGAGTTTTAATGGGATATCATCCCATGGCTCAGCTCCAGAAAGAGGAAAGAACGCAATTTATATGGCTTCAAAAGTTGCTCTTGAGATTGAAAAATTAAATGAGAGACTTGCCTATGATGAATTCCTGGGTAAAGGTACAATAACAGTAACCGAGTTCATTTCTAACAGTCCATCATTATGTGCTGTAAGTGATTATGCACAGTTACATATAGATCGTCGACTTACTTGGGGAGAGACCAAAGAGTCTGCCATTAAAGAAATCAACGAACTCCTTTCAGGATTAGATGCACAAGTTGAAGTATTAGAGTATCTGGAAGAATCATATACCGGACTTAAATATGGAATGGAAAAATACTACCCCACATGGAAACTTGAGGAAAATCATCCCATGGTTCAATTGGGACTAAACACTTATCAAGAACTGTACAATAAGGTTCCAATTATAGATAAATGGACATTTTCCACAAATGGTATTGCAATAACAGGGATTCATGGGATTCCAACCATTGGATTTGGACCAGGGAATGAAATATTAGCCCATGCTCCAAATGAGAAAGTGCCAATTAGCGATCTGGTTGTTGCATCTGCATTCTATGCAGCTTTTGCATACAAATTTGCGGAATAGTTAATATCTCAAACACAACAAAATCACTATGCAATAGAAATACTTAGGTTTAACAAATGAGTGGAATTCGATGAAAGTATCTATTGGACTAAAGACATAATTCCAAAGACGGAAGAAAAGATTTTTAATAAACTCCTGTCTCCCGACTTCGGTCTTCGGTCAAAAAAATAGCTTATAGAAATAAAAAAACTGCAATAAATTAGAGGTTACTAACCTACAACTAGATAATAAATAATGTGATAATTATGAGTATCCTAAATAGTATCAATACATTAAACAGCTTAAAATCTAATCTTTATAACAAAGACTTCTTACTTACCTGGGAGAAATCCAAAGATGATTTGATTTCAATACTTCAGATAGCCACCATATTGAAACAAATGCGAGAAGAGAACATATCCCCTAGGGTATTCGACTCAGGTTTGGCAGTTTCAATTTTCAGAGATAACTCAACTCGAACAAGGTTTTCATATGCCTCAGCCGCTAATCTTCTTGGACTTACCGTTCAGGATATGGATGAAACAAAATCACAAATCGCTCATGGGGAAACGGTAAGAGAAACGGCTAATATGATTAGTTTTCTTACTGATTTTATTGGAATACGTGATGATATGTATTTGGGAGAAGGCAACAAATATATGCGTGAAGTGGCTGAAGCACTTGACGATGGGTTCGAGAACAATGTTCTCCCAACACGACCGGGCATTGTTAACCTTCAGTGTGATATGGATCACCCAACACAATCAATGGCTGACTTACTCCATTTGCAAAAGCAATTTGGGTCACTGGAATCATTGAGAGGAAAAAAAATCGTAATGAGTTGGGCATACTCTCCAAGCTATGGCAAACCGATGTCAGTACCACAAGGCATAATTGCACTTATGACAAGGTTTGGAATGGAAGTTGAACTTGCTTACCCAAAAGGATATGATCTTATTCCTGAAATAGTTGATATTGCTAAAAACAATGCCATAGAAAGCGGTGGCTCTTTCAACATTAGTCACGATATGGGAAAAGCCATGAATAATGCTGACATTGTTTATCCGAAAAGCTGGGCTCCCATTAGCATTATGAAACAAAGAACCGAACTACTTAAAGATGGTGATACTAAAGGTTTGGAATTATTGGAAAAAGAAGCTCTTCTCAATAATGCAAAGTTCAAAGATTGGGAATATGATGTTGATAAAATGAATCAAACCAAAAATGGTAAAGCCCTTTATATGCATTGTCTTCCTGCAGATATTTCTAGTGTTTCCTGTCAAGAAGGAGAAGTTAGTGCTGATGTATTTGAAGAGTTCAGGCTTCAAACATATCATGAAGCAGGTTATAAACCATACATAATTGCAGCTATGATGTTTGCCAATAAGTTTAAAAATCCTGGCAAGGTATTGTCTGAAATTTTTGATAAATCAGTTCCTAGAATAAAATATTAGAATATTAATCTCTTATTTACAATAATATGGATTCAATAAAGAAAATATACAAAATTGGCAATGGCCCCTCAAGTAGTCATACAATGGGTCCTAAAAATGCTGCCACATCATTTTACAATAGAAATTCAAACGCTCATTATTTCAAAGCACATATTTATGGAAGTTTGGCTCACACAGGAGTTGGGCACCTCACAGATGTAGCCATTCTTGATGCACTTGCCGGCAAGGGAGAAATTGAATGGCATGAGGATGAAGTATTGCCTTTCCATCCCAATGGAATGATTTTCGAAGCTTTTGACAAAAACCTGAAGATGCTTGATAAATGGGAAGTATATAGTATTGGTGGTGGAGAACTTTCCGAAAAAGAACATCTGATTGAACCTGAAGTAGTTTTCCCACAAAGCAATATGGCTGACATACTTTTGCATCTCGAAGAACAGGGTGGAACACTTTGGGAATATGTATTTAGAAATGACCAGGATGATTTAATGGATTATCTAAAGGAGGTCTGGACCGCCATGAAGAAATCCATTAAAAGAGGGCTAAATACTGAAGGCACTTTGCCTGGTGGGCTGAAGCTTCTTCGGAAAGCCTCATCCTATCACTTCAAAGCCAGAATGCAGAATCAATTTGTAAGAGATAATAGTTTTCTCTTCGCATTTGCATTGGCAGTGAGTGAAGAAAACGCATCTGGAAATATTGTAGTAACAGCTCCTACATGTGGATCATCTGGAATTCTGCCTGCGGTGTTATATTTGTTTTATAAAGACAAGGGAATAAAGGAAGACGCCATACTAAGGGCTCTTGCAACTGCTGGACTGATCGGAAATATTGTTAAGAAGAATGCATCAATTTCAGGTGCTGAAGTAGGTTGTCAGGGAGAAGTTGGAGTTGCCAGTTCAATGGCCGCGGCAGCAGCAACACAACTTGCGGGAGGAACAGTTTATCAGATAGAGTATGCAGCTTCATCAGCTTTGGAACATCACTTGGGAATGACTTGTGATCCTGTTGCAGGCCTGGTTCAGATACCTTGTATTGAAAGAAATGCATTTGGTGCACAGCGTGCCATCGACTCAGCCCTGTTTGCAATAAACTCCGATGGAAGACATTATGTAATGTTTGATCAAGTGGTGGAAGCCATGAAACAAACAGGTAATGATTTACCAAGCTTATACAAGGAAACAGCACTAGGTGGCCTAGCCAAAGTTCTAAAATATAAGAACCCCTAGACCAAACCACTATTTTTAAGCTTTTTTAATACTATTACTACCATACAACTATAATCGGCTGTTGATTGTCATTATTTTTAGATTAGTTTTGTTGCAATCAAAATATTGATGTCTCATTACTAGAAACATAGTATAAACAATAAATCACAATTAAATATGAAAAAAATCCTAATATCTATGTCAATTATGCTTATTGCAGCTATTGGCTTTTCACAGATAAATCATGACCATGATGCGGCACAAGCATGCTCACATGTAAAAACAATAAATAGTGACTTTAGCAAATATTTGTACAATTGGCAAAGTGAATATCTGGATGATTATGATGTAACTTTTTATCATCTTGATATTGAAGTTTCAAACACTTCACTTTTTGTTGAAGGTAATTCAACAATGAATGGAATTGCTTTGGTACCTATGGACACTTTTGCAATAGAGCTTAAGTCATTCCATACAATCACACAAATATTTGTTGATGGAGTTGAGTATACGAACTTTGTACGTGAAGACGATAATGTTATCGTTCCCATTACTGAAATTCCAGCTGGTAA
Organism: uncultured Bacteroidota bacterium; assembly: GCA_937901015.1. GTDB lineage: Bacteria > Bacteroidota > Bacteroidia > Bacteroidales > F082. The sequence continues at coordinate 11,876 of CALCGQ010000257.1, forward strand.
CTCATTTACAACTCAGGTTTTTTATGGCGGGATTCCTCCAACAGGCGGTTTCTTCTCTGGAATGTCGAATGCTTATTCATCCCAATGGGGGAAAGATGTAACATGGACATTATCAGAACCTTTTGCTGCCTCAGACTGGTTTCCTGTTAAGCAGGATCTGGAAGACAAAGCTGATTCAGTTTGGGTTTTTCTTACAACTGCATCTACAAATATGGCTGGTTCACAAGGCATCTTAACAGATATTGTTGACCTTGGAAATGGCAATACACGTTATGAGTGGAAATCTAGCTATCCAATTGATTATTACCTAATATCTTTTGCAGTAAGTGAATATCAGGAGTACAATGTTTATGCACATCCTGAGGAAATGAATGGAGATTCTGTATTAATTCAAAACTTTATTTATGATACACCTGGATGCCTGGAACAAAACAAAAATAATATTGATGCCACAGCTCCTATGATTGACTTACTTTCTGATTTATATATCCTTTACCCATTTTGGGAAGAGAAGTATGGACATTGTTTAACTGAGCTTGGTGGTGGTATGGAACATCAAACAATGACAACAATTGGTGGGTTTAATTTCGGACTTGTAGCACATGAATTAGGTCATATGTGGTTTGGTGATAACGTTACCTGCGCAACATGGAGTGATATATGGATTAATGAAGGTTTTGCTACTTATTCAAACTATCTTGCTGAAGAATTTCTAAATGGATGGTCAAGTGGACAAAGTTTCATTAAAGGTGCACAAGATTATGCTATGTCATCACCCGGTGGCAGCACTTATATCCCAATTGAGCAGATTTACCCTGGAAATGAAGGAAGAATATTTAGTGGCAGACTTTCATATTACAAAGGTGCATCAATAATCCACACTTTGCGCCATGAGATTCAGGATGATGACATGTTTTTCAATGTAATGGAAACATTCCAAACTGATTTTACCGATAGTACAGCAACTGGTGAAGACTTTAAAAATACTGCTGAAGAAGTTACAGGTATGGATTTTGAGCAGTTTTTTGATCAATGGTATTATGGTGAAGGTTACCCTATTTATGATATTGAATACTACAATGTAGATGGAATGACACACTTCGACATATTCCAAACTACCTCATCTACAACTCCTTTTTTCGATATGCTAGTGGAAATGAGATTATATTTTGATGATACTTCTGATACATTAATTATGTTCCATCAAGATGCAAATTTTGTGGAATTTGAAATCGAAACAGGAAAAGAAGTAATGTACATCGATGTGGATCCATTTGACTGGACAATGGAAAACTCAAGTGTAAGTGTATCCATTGAAGAAAACAATACTTCTGCAACATTTAAAATTGGACAGAACCAGTTAAGTGGAGATATTACACTTTTCTTTGCTGATAAAGACATCTCAAACAAAACTATCAGTATAACTGATATATCCGGCAAAGTTGTTTATAATGGACAAGCGGAAATGAGTGAATTTAAGATTAATACTTCTCACTTAACTAACGGTATTTACATTGTTAGCGCGACTAATGGAGAAAACAAATATGTTGAAAGATTTGTTAAGTAGTAACTAAACCATAGACAATAAAAAAGGGAATAGCAGATCTGCTATTCCCTTTTTTTATTGCACTTTGAAATTTATTGAATTATTAATTTCTTTGTTTCTGATCCTACTTTCACAAAGTATATACCACTGTTGAGGTTGCTGATATCGATGATAACTCTTTCATCAGAGATTTTAGCTGTCATTAGGATTCTGCCACTTGCATCCAGAATATTCACTGTGTGATTTCCCTTTTCTTTTACAAGTACACTAACTTGCTCTGTTGCAGGATTTGGATGAATCATAAAGCTATCTTCTGAAGAAGTTAAGTTCTCAAATAATCCAACCGAATTACTTATATCCACCTTGTTTATATAAAGATTGTTCCCATATCTTGAATAAGCTTCAAATCTTACTTTAATATCCGCATTACCTGCCCATGAGCTTAAATTAATTATTGGGCAATCAGGTCCATATCCAGCAACACACCAGTCTGTTGAACCCTGTGGTTCAAAGAAATCGGTTGTTGGCTCAGATGTAGAAAATGCGCCTTGTCCATCAGGACCATCAGCATATACCTGTGTCCAGGAAACACCACAATCATCACTAATACTTACAATCAAAGAATCACTTGGGGCGTATCTTTCTGCATACGCATATTCAAAAGTCATATATACATTATCAAATCCACTAAAATTCATAATTGGTGAAATCATATAATCTCTTGCTCCCATATTTGGATAGTTGAAGTTATTCATCCAACTCACACCTTCAATAATACCCATAGGTGTTTCGGCATCAGTTAATCCCCATGTCATACTTTGATCAGGGTTCTCAATCTCCCAACCAATTTCTGCAAAGCTTGGGCCAGAGAAATCTTCAGAAAATGGCAATAGCTGTCCACCAATAAACAAATAATCTTCCTTGGTTAAGTTACTCTGTCCGGAGGAATTACTAACAGCCAATGTAACACTGTATAATCCTACATCAGACAATGATACCACTGGAAACTGTGAAGTTTCATTTGTTCCATCAAGATAAGTAACATTATCAGGTTCAAACGACCATAGCCATTGAGTTGGGCATCCTTCAGATTCATCATAAAGATAAAGTGGTTGACTAGAACATTGCGTAGTTATATCAGATGTAAATTCCACATCAGGCAATAAGCCATCAACAACAGTAATGTAACCAACAATAGTTTCTGTATCACTACCATCAGGGTTTGTTACAGTTAAGGATACTTCAAAGTTTCCGGCATTTTCAAAAATCACGCCTGTTGGATTTGGATCATTGGATGTCGATGGAGTACCTCCTTCAAAAGTCCATGTCCAGCTATGAGGGTACCCTTGTGATCTGTCGAAGAAATCTATTGCACAACCAGCTGGTATATTTGTTTCACTTGCTTCAAAACCAGCAGTTGGTGCATAATAATATGTTGAAGACCCCCATAAACCTCTTCCATAGGAGGAAGCTCTTATTCGATCGTCAGTTCTTTGATTCGCATCATAATAAATTTCCACCTCGGTAACTAGAATTGCTGCTGGCATTCCATCAGAAAACAGAATCCAATCTGTCATAAATTCATCCTTAAAGAAAACTCCAATATTTGTTGCAACATATAAACCTTCAACATTATTTCTATCATAATATGCAACATCATTTAGGTTCATTCCCGGTAGATTGCTGCTAATATCTTCCCAGCTTGCACCCTTATCAACTGACTTAAAGATTTTAGTACCTCGAGTTATATAAACTATGTTTTCATCCCATGGATGGGCTTCAATATCATTAATGGAACCAGAACCTGGTGTTAAATCCTGTAAATTTGAGTATGTAATGGATGACTCCATAATATTATCAGACCTAATTAAACTATTACCTGTTGTGGAATAATAAAACAGATTTCCATTTGCTGGTGAATGCTCAACTACCTTAATAGCGCCAGCACCAACATTATTTGAGATTTTTGACCATGAAGGTGCACTGGCTTGAAGGTTTGATGTTTTCCATAGGTTTTGATAGCCAACAAACATCACTTTGTTATCGGTTTCATGAGGGCAAAATGGGGTAATCCATTCACCGCTTTCGTTAATACCATTTATTCCCTGACCTGCAATTAATACATCTGCTTTGTCATTAACCATTCTATACATACGACCATATTGCATACAACCATAACTTAAAGTTGTATCACTTATATCCATGGCTGCTTCCATACCATCGGCATACATGTCCGACTGAATCCATGTGTCGGTATGGAACAAGGAGATTCCATTATCCTGATAACCAGTTGTAACATGATTTTGCAATAATTGGCTCTGACCAAGTTTATACTGCTGACCAATTGCCAAACCATTGGTAATTCTTGTCCAAACTGCTCCATTAGTTGAAGTATACCAGATTCCACCATCGTTACCTACATAGAGAAATCCATTGTGTGGATTCCACTCGAGCACGTGTAAATCTGCATGAACGGCATCCGCTCCGCATTGGCCAGTCTGGTTTGATACCATTGACCATGATTGAGCACCATCGCTCGACTTCCAACAATTGATTCCACCAGCATATATCACATTCTCATTGGTTGGATCAACAGCAATATCAAGATCGTACCATGCTTGGCCACCTGAACCACCGCTACAATCCCAGCCCATAACATTTGGTGAGTTTGATCTTAATGTAAAGCTATCGCCTCCGTCAGTTGACAGATATGTACCATAATATGAGCTACTGGTGGTTGTGAAGAAATAAACATAATCAGGATTTGCTGCACTAACATCAATCACACCACGTGATGCTCCGGTTGGCGTTCCATTTGTAATTTTAGTAAATGAATCACCACCATCCGTAGATTTGTAGAAATTTCCAGATGCAGAAGCATAAACAGTATTTGGATCACTAGCATTAAAAATCACCTCTTTCATATTCCCACTTTGAGATTGTGTCCAAGATGCACCCTCATCAGTTGTTTTGTATATTCCTGAGCTTGTGGCAGCAATTACAATCTGACTATTTGTTGGATGCATAATCATACGTCCCACTGTGGCAGATGTCATACCTGTATTTGATGGATTGAATGTAATACCACCATCGGTACTTTTAAAAACTCCCATTCCCTGAGCATCGCCTGCATCACGATCACCAGTACCGATGTAAATAATATCAGGATTTGAATGATCAACAACAATTGCACTTACTCCTAAAGTTGGTTGATTATCCGTTAATGTATTCCATGTTTGTCCTCCATCGGTTGATTCCCATAATCCTCCAGCAGGAGCTCCAATATAAACTATATCAGCATCA
>CALCGQ010000258.1 GCA_937901015.1 uncultured Bacteroidota bacterium
TTAATACTCTAATAAATTTTGACCCGAAAAGTTCAGATTTGTTTGACGACATACACCAGACTACAGGTATTCCCAGACTACGCTTAGTATTCTGCTATGTCTAGTTTGGGGTTAAACCCCAAACTAGCGAGTTGCCAATCAACTCCTTCTTGCTTTTCCCCGACCATCTTTCAACTTTCAACTTTATTAACTCTGTCCGATAGAAAGATTTTTCAGAATAGTCTCAGACACAACTTAATACCATGTCAGATAATAACAACAAGAAAGCTAAAATAGATGATTTGATCAGTTGTCTTTAACACAGCGAACACTTATGGCACTATATGGTGTTCGGTATTCGCGCCACACTCTTTTAGTATTGTTTAGCATACGATACCAACTGTTACTAGAATTATACTCAGTAGCTGTCCACCAATAACCACTTCCTCCCACATTATTAAAATAACCATTGTCAGTACGTGTGCCACCAGGTAGTGCAGAAAACCCACTGCTATTTGTGCCATTTCCATTTTCAGGCCAGCCATATGTGGTTTTCATCTTTTCGCCTTCATCAATGCCACGCCATTCCATTCCATCTGTTGAACTAGGAGCCATACCCAGTGATATTTCAAGTGTTTTCCATTCATCATCAGTTGGTAAATGCCAGCCATCGGAGCATACAATATTCGCATCTTCAAATGTGTATAGCCTGCCATAAATGTCTCCATTTGAAATATCATTATCATACCACCATGAATTTACAGATTCGTAATTTAGATTTTGCGCCATCCATATTTGATCTCCAATTTGCACAGTAGTATAAGTTTTTCCATCACGAGGGTCAGTATAACTGCCTGTTGAGCCACCATTTGAAACCATAATATAATTAGTTTTAGTTTCAACAGATGATCCAAAATTATTACTCACAGTTAAACTCACATTGTAGTCTCCCTCTTGATTGTAAATGTGTTCAGGATTTTGTGTATTAGCGGTTTCACCATCACCAAAATTCCATTCCCAGCTAATTGGACTGTTTGTTGATTGATCTGTAAAATTAACAGTTAAGGGTGCATCTCCACTTGTTATATTTGCTGAAAAACCTGCTAACGGCGCAGCGCTAACCTGTACTATTAGTACACTAATTTCAGTTGATGCAGTTTCTCCGGAATTGTCTATACAAGTAGCAGACAAAAGGTGATTGCCTAGAATTTCGTTAGATGTATTCCAGGAGAAAACATAGGGAGGGCTTGCCAGTGAGCCAATAATAACACCATCTACAATAAATGAAACCTCTGTAATACTACCATCTGAATCAACTGCGCCAATAGATACATTGACAATACTTCCCTGACTGATTTCCTGACCATTTGTTGGGAGCAGTATTTCACAAGTTGGATGGATATTTGTGTCCTCTTCTTTAATGCATGATTGAAACACGAATAACGAAGTTGCTACTAGGCTAATAAAAGTGATTAAAATAGTTTTTGTTTTCATGGAAGTAAGATTTTGAGCTAGTTGTTAATAATATTCCTGTGAACTTGTATATTAAATAGTAGTATAATAACATCTTTATTTTCATCTGAAGGTACATATGAATATCGTAACACTGATAAAAAGAGTATCTGATACTCTTTAGGTATTTTTTATTACGAATCATGCGATCGGTGGTTAGAGGATTATTAGTAATTATGGTCGCAACCCCCAAAGGTAAAATAAATTTTTCAAATATTCAGTTAATGATTCAGACCTACTTATTTTCATAGTTCTATGCGTAGTCTCCAGACTACGCTTAATGTCACTTAATTACATATCCCACATGCTAATCATAAGCCAAAACCGTCTTTCTGCTGATAAAATCACCCAGTTTGTTGATTCTATTTTAATACACATACGTATTGGTGTTCTTTTGCTTAATAACTAAAGATAAATACAATGAAAAATATAATTACAGTTAGGATCTCAAATTTCGTAAAATATGTAATAATAGCTCTGGGATTGTTTCTAATCACAAATGTAACTTATGCACAATCTCATGGCAAAAAAGGCCCTCCTCCAATTCCTGATAATAGTTCTGTGGAAAAAATGGTTGATAATCTGGCATTAGAGCTTGAGCTTTCAAAAGATCAAAAGAGTAAAGTTTCCAATTTATATACAGAGCACTTTGATTTGATGCGTCAGATGGCTGAAGAAAGCAAAGTTACTGGTAAGAAAGCCAGTAGAAAGGCCATGGAAACCATAAAGTCGGATTTCGAAAGTAATGTGAAAGCTTTTCTTACTAAAGAACAACAAATAAAATATGATGAGTATATCATCAAAATGAAAAACTATTGGGAAAACCGCCCATCACATAAATCAGGATCCAAACCCAATAAACATTGATCCTTCAATTATATTATGATACAATGATAACGCAGTATCCTAATAGTAACTTTACTTATTAAGTATAATTAAATTATCACTATACTTGTAATCATGAATCTAAAATCTGCCAGATTAACATATTCAGAACCCTTGATAATACTTACAATGTGGGTAGCCATTTTCGCAGCTCCATTGTTAATGTTTTCAAACGATGAATTTTTATATTGGGATAATGTAATAAGATCTCTTAGAACCACAATCCCATTTTTTTTACTTTTCTTATTTAATCATTTTGTCCTTATTCCACTATTTCTTTTTAAAAAGAGGGAAGTACCCTATTTGATTGCTGCAATTTTGACTATAGTTGTCTTTTCTCTGACACTTTATTTTATGGAAGCTGGAGGAATTAACAACCAACCACCACCTAGGCCTCCAGGTCAGGGAATGCAAATTGGCCCGGGTCCAGGTGCTCATCCACCACCACAACACCGACAAAATCCTTTTCCTTATCCGCCTTTGGTTAACACTATTATTGTATCAATCTTGATTCTCGGCTTTGGAGCAGGGATACGGATGATCGTTAGATGGTCGGTTCTTGAACAGGAAAAAAATAAGCTTGAAAGGGAAAATGTACAAAATCAGCTGGCATTTCTTAAAAATCAGGTAAGCCCTCATTTCTTCATGAATACGCTTAATAATATTCATGCCCTGATTGATATCGATTCTGAGGAGGCAAAAACTTCGATAATCAGCCTTTCGAAATTGATGCGTCATATATTATACGAGTCTGAAGTAGATAAGATACCTCTGAAAAAAGAGCTCGAGTTTTTAAGTAATTATATTGGATTGATGAAGCTCCGTTTCTCTGAAAAGGTAAAAGTTGACTTACAGATCCCATCAATTATACCTGAAAAAGAAATTCCACCGCTATTATTTATTTCCTTCCTTGAGAATGCTTTTAAACATGGGATTAGTTATAACTCAGATTCATTTATCAATATTGATATTAGTATCGATAATGATATGCTGATGTTCAGTTTAACAAATAGCAATCACAAGAAAGATAAACCTGAAAAGGCATCAGGAATAGGAATAGCAAACTCCAGAAAGAGACTTGATTTGCTATTTCAAGAAAATTATACCCTTAAAATTGAAGATCATAAAACTATCTATAAATTAGATTTAACAATACCGCTATGATTAACTGTATTGCCATAGATGATGAACCTTTAGCCCTAAAGCAAATCGCAGCATATATTACTAAAACACCAACATTAAAGCTAGTTGGTCAATTTGAAAATGCCGTAGAAGCATTGAACTTTCTATCAAATTTTACTGTTGAGCTAATGTTCGTGGATATTAATATGCCTGATCTAAGCGGAATGGATTTCGTAAAGTCATTGGTAGATCCTCCAAAGGTAATTTTTACAACAGCCTATAGTGAATATGCTGTGGAGGGATTCAAGGTTAATGCAATTGATTATCTGTTAAAGCCAATTGGATATACTGATTTCCTAAAAGCTGTTGAAAAGGCAAAAGACTGGATAAAGAAAGATGCAATACTTCCGGAGGAGGTTAATAGTGATAAGGACTCGCTTTTCATTAAAGCTGAATATAAGTTGTTACGCATCAAGTTGGAGGATATTATTTTTATTGAAGGTATGAGGGAATATATCCAAATACATACAAAAAATGATCCCCCAGTCATGACTCTTATGAGTATGAAGAAAATTGAAGAGTTTCTTCCTGACGACAAATTTTTACGCGTACACCGATCATATATTGTAAATCTTAGTCAGATTACCACAGTTGAGCGAAACAGAATAGTATTTGGTAAAAAGTACATTCCCGTAAGCGATCAATACAAAGAAAAATTCCGTCAATATATTGATAGTTTTTTCCTTTAAACATTTCCCCCATTTTTTTGTTATAAATACCTGAGGTAACTTGGAATAAAAGGCAAATTCAGCTTGTCTAAGTAGTATTATAAATTATTCGCATCTTTGCGAGCTTTTTTGAAAACTATGCTAAACAAAATATTACTTACCATACTTGTAATTATATCAACTTTTTATTTTGGTATAAGTGAAAACGATGCTCTTGCACCGAAAGGAAAAATTAAGGGTGCTATTGTTGACATCGAGAATAATAAACCCATTGAGTATGCAACAGTTGCTCTATACGAGGCAAAAACAGATAAACTCATAACGGGGTCAATTACTGATTATCTTGGTCATTTCAAAATTGACCGACCTGAAAATGGAACATACTACCTCATAATAACTTTTATAGGTTTGAAAGACAAAAGATCGGACGAATTTGAAGTTAATGATGATATCTCAAATATTAACTTAGGAAATATTTTTCTAGAATCCGTTTCTAAAAAGCTTGGTGAAGTAGAAGTCGTTGCCAGAAGAGAATCTGTTCAGTTTAAGATTGATAAGAAGGTAATCAATGTTGACAAGCAGCTTACCGCAGAGGCCGGCACTGCTGTTGATATACTGGAAAATGTTCCCTCCGTTCAGGTTGATATTGAAGGTAATGTTTCGTTAAGAGGAAGTACAGGGTTCACAGTTCTCATTGATGGTAAACCCACAATCCTTGAGCCCAGCGATGCTCTGCGTCAAATTCCTTCAAGTAGTATTGAAAATATTGAGATTATCACCAATCCTTCTGTTAAATTTGAACCCGATGGTGCCACTGGCATTATTAATATTATCACCAAGAAGAACTATCTTGATGGATTAAGTGGAATTGCAAATCTAAATGCGGGTATGTATGGACAATATGGTGGAGACCTTCAGCTAAGTTATAGGGTTAATAAGATTAGCTTCATTTTCGGCGCTAATTATAATCAAGTTACACGACCGGGTGATGTTACCAACGAGCGAGTTACCATGGCTGGTGATACTTCATTTTTTGTGAACTCATTTGGAGATACTGAGCGGGCCTTTAACAGAAACAGTTTCCGTGCTGGTTTCGAGTATAATCCTACCAAAAGTGACTTTATTTCCCTTTCCGGAAGATATGGTAATTGGAATATGTCGAATAACTCAACACTACGTTATGATGATTGGACATTACCTGAGACAAAACAGAATACTTACAATAGTTTTGACGAAACCACCAGAGGGGGAGGTTATTATAGTATAGATGGTGTTTATCAGCATGATTTTGGGAAGAAAAATGAACCTGAAAGCGATGGATCTAAAAAAGGTATGGGTAAAGGAATTGGAAAAGGCCCAGGCTCTGGTATGAAACCTTCAAATCCACATAATATTAAATTGGAATTCAACTATCGTAACAGAAATAATGATGAGATTTCCACAAATGTATTGTATGATCTTAAAGATATATTGATTGGAGGCAACAAGAGTGTTGAAAAGGGTCCTGCAGAAATGTTGAATGTAAAACTTGATTACACCCGACCTGTTGGTGTTAAGGATAAGTTTGAGGCAGGATTACAAACCCGGATGGCCAAGAGTAATGATATTACTGAATTATGGCTCTATGATACAATATTGAATAAAATTGAATTAGTGCCCGAATATAGTAATATCACAGACTATTATCGTAACATCTATGCAGGTTATGCATTATATGCAGGGTATATTGGCGAGTTTGGCTATCAGGCTGGACTAAGAACAGAATACACAGATCGTAAGGTTGTTATGACTGGAGAGGATGATTTTGTCCTAAATAGATGGGATTTCTTCCCAACAGTTCACATGTCATACAATCTTCCTCATGATAATCAGATAATGGCAAGTTATTCTCGCCGTATTGACAGACCAAGAGGTTGGGAGTTGGAGCCATTTATAACCTGGCAGGATGCATACAATGTCCGACAGGGGAATCCAAACCTTAAACCAGAATATATTGATTCCTATGATGCGGGTTATCTTCTAAAGTTTGCTGAAAATTTCTTCTCACTCGAAGGTTATTATCGTGTTACCAATAATAAAGTTGAAAGGGTATCATCAGTTTACGATACAAATATTATACTGCATACTGCTGAAAATGTTGGTAAAGATTACTCTCTTGGAATTGAAGCTATGTTGAGTATGGGGATTACCCCTTGGTGGGAATTGTCGTTGAGTGGTAATCTTTACAATTACAAAATAGAAGGAGTACTGTATGATGATCCGTTTAGCAGAACCTCTACTAACTGGAGTACCAGATTAAACAATACATTTAGGCTTTGGGAGAATGGTCAGCTTCAGTTAACCAGCAGATATAACAGTGCTTCTGTTTCTGCACAAGGAAAATCATTTGGCTTTTATACAGTTGATGCTGCTTTCAAAGTTAGCTTCCTCGATCGCAAACTAACTGCAAACCTTCAAGCCAGAGACATACTGGGTACTGCTTTACGTGAGCATGAATCAGAAGGCAGAGATTTCTATACTCATTACAAGTATACACCAGTTGCTCCTGTATTGATGGTAACTATTTCTTATAGATTCAATAACTTTAAAATGAGTCGTAAATCTGGTGGTGAAGGCGGTGGAGATGATGATCTTTAATTTGATGATTTGAAAATTGACCAATTTGAAAATTAGAGTTATTATGTAATGAGTTTGTTCATTATCAAATCTTCAAATTAATAAATTACCAAATTGTAATTAATCCATTTCACAGATAGATTTCAAATAATCAAGGTCAAATTTTTTTAATT
>CALCGQ010000259.1 GCA_937901015.1 uncultured Bacteroidota bacterium
ATAAGAAAATGCCAAAATTAAACCACACTATTAAATTCACATTAACCATACTTATCTGCTCGCTATTATTTAGTTGTAATTCGAAAGACTCTGGAACTAACAAATCAAATTATAAGTTATCTTTTCTGTCTGGTAATGAATTTACTAAAGAAACATTAAATAAGATTATCAATGACTCCAAGTTAACTAAGGGTGGTTATGTTGTCATTATTCCAACTAGTATAAAAGCAGATGATCCTGATGCAGGTGAATTACGTAAGAGGTTTTTTAAAAATCAAATAGTTGCTGTTCACCTAATAAGTTTTGAGGAAGGTGTAAAGAGATCGGATATCCTGGCAATTGAGAATGCAAGCCTAGTTTGTATAGTTGGGGATGACATTCATGATTTTGTGAAGTTTGCTTATAATTCAAAACTAGCAAGCACATTTTCGAATGCTTTTGAAAAAGGAGCAGCCTTTTTTACGGTGGGAAACGCTTCAAAAATATTAGGTAAAGAATATATTTCCACGGATACAACTATTGGAAAAAATCAACCTATCAGGAAGAATAATGGGTTAGGAATACTTAAGAACTTTGTGATATACAATGAACTAGATAATGAAATTAATTACAAAGAGATGTTCGACAAATCCAAAGAAGGAGAAAATATCTATCTAATGGGATTAAATGATACATCATGTGTATTAATTAACGATTCCACCAGTGCTGAAATTATTCATGGAAATGTAACAATAAAACAACCCGGAGAATCAAGTATTGCACTAAAGCAGGGAACTCAACTTGATTTTTAATCATCGAACAACTAAAAAATGAGTAAACGCAGACAAAAACTAAAGTCTAAGGAAAAAAAGAGCTTTCCAATTGACTTATATTTCTTGATTATTTCAACTATAGTAGTGCTACCGTTGGTTTATACTGAACGGGTTGTAGACCCAACATTATCTCCTCGCTTATTTGCACTGGGAATAATCCTTGCAGTAACTTATGGCCTTATTTTGTTTAAGAAGAAACACAATAAACCAGATTTCAGTTTTTTGAACAAATCTATATTTATTGTATACTTTCTATACTTAGTTTGGTCGGTGATTATTTCATTCTTTGCTATTAACCCTTCTGAAGCATTATACGACTTAAGTAAAACTTTCCTTACAATAGCACTGCTCGTTTATTTTACACATATTTTTTTAACTTATAAGATAACAATATCCTTGCTGGTTAAGCTTGTTGTACTTAGTTCAATTTTTGCGACGGCACTAGGATTATATCAATATTTTGAGAGTGTCCCAGGAAAAACTGGGAGGGCCCTTTTTGAATCTCTTTATGGAATAAAAGGCTTAATGGCACATAAAAATCAATTTGCCATTTCTCTTTTTTTAATGTTACCCTTTTCTATATATGGCATATTTATAAATAAGAAATATTGGAGATTGATAAGCATCTACTCATCTATAATGATACTGCTATCAATTTTTGTAGTTCAAACTCGCTCAGTGTGGGTGGCCACATTTATTTTCATACTCTTAGTGTCATTGTTCGCAGCAATTATCTTTTTTAAGAAAGTTAAATCGGATTGGTCAAAATATAAACGTATAATGATGATTGTGGGTGTAGCGGTATTTTTAATGTCTGCTGCTGGTACTATTATAATAAAGAAAACTGGTACACTTGAATTAATTGAATATAAAATTACATCCATTTTCAACCCGGAATCTGTTGACAATCAAGGTAGATTAACCATGTGGAAATCCACACTAAGATTATCACAAGACAACTTGGTAACCGGTGTTGGACCAGGGAACTGGAAGTTAAATATAACCAAATATTTTCCCTACAACATCAGTTACAAATTCCAAAACTGGCGACGTCCCCATAACGATTTTTTATGGATACTTTCTGAAAGGGGTATTGCAGGGTTGGTAGTATTTTTATCAATCTTTTTTATACTTCTATACTATGTATTTATTATTCTAAGAAGAGAAACCGATGCCAAAAAACTTCTTTTAGTTGTTATTATTTCTTCAGGAGTAGTTGGATATCTTGTTATATCTATGTTCTCTTTTCCCTCAGAACGAATAAATCACCAGGTATATTTATCAATAATGATGGCAATAATTATTGGTACCTATTATGAAAATTCGAAGACTAGGAATTATTTATCACCCAAGCTAACTAAGAATTTTTACCTCTTAGCTTTATTACTCATAATTCCTATTATTTATTATTCAAACACATACATACAATCGGAAATTTCGATACAGAAATTGAAGTTTTTCCGAAGTAAGAATGACTGGAATCGAGTAATTAAATTTTCAGATGAGGCATTTTCTAAATTCATTACTATTGATGCATTTAATGATCCAATAGGTCTACATAAAGGTGAGGCATATTTGAACCTTAAAAAATATAAACAAGCTCATAGTGCTCTAAATAAAGCATTGAAATATTGTCCAAATAATATTTCCGTTCTAAATAATTTGGCGATTTCATCGGCAGAAATGAATGATACTAAACAAGCTATTTCATATATCGATCAAGGGCTTACAATTTACCCAAGATACGAAGCAAGCTTATTTAACAAAGCGAATATATATTTAAAGGTTGGAGATCTGGATAGATCTTATATTGCATTATTATCATGCTACAATAAAAAAGACAAAGAAGAGAAATATTATACATTAATGGGATACCTAAAAAGACAAGTTGACTTAAAAAAATAGGAGTAATATCTAATAAAAAACGCCCCGTAGCATTGTTATGGGGCGTTTTTTTGTATAATTATAATTGAGTTATATCTTTTTATTTAAATTCAAAATGTGTATTAATCTTCTAATATGCATTTTCATCTCCTCCAAAAAAGTTTGCTATTGTTAGATATGAAATTTTAATATCCAGCCATATTGTCCAATTTTCAATATAATACAAGTCATATTTTATTCGATCCTTTATATCTCGTATTTTTTTGATTTCACCACGAAAACCTTTTACTTGAGCATATCCAGTTATCCCAGGTTTAATTGCATGACGTATCATAAATTTTGAGGCAAGATTTTTATACTCTTCAGTATGCTTAAGCATATGTGGCCTTGGTCCTATTACCGACATATCTCCCATCAAAACATTAATAAATTGTGGTAATTCATCAATACTCGTTTTGCGTAAGAACTTCCCTATTTTAGTGATACGATGATCACCTTCAGTTACTTGCTTTAAATCGGCATCATTATTCTTTTTCATGGTTCTGAACTTAATAACTCTAAAATTCTTATTGTCTAATCCAGACCT
>CALCGQ010000260.1 GCA_937901015.1 uncultured Bacteroidota bacterium
CTCAATACAAAGAAAAGAAATATTTGCCATGAAAGTAAAGCAATCATGGGTTGTGTCAAACTTCCTGGTTCATGAATAAAGTCTCCTCTACGACCATCAACCTCAATAAATACATTTAACTGGTAAAGCCCATTATTCTTTTTATATTCAATATGATCATAGTCTTTTATAATACTAAGTGTTAGGTTTGATGTACTAACCAATATTTTTGTATATAAAGATTCACCACCAAATTGCCACCCTAAAAAAACCAATATGGAAATCAAAAGAAGAAGTATAATTTTATTTCTTATGGAAGATAATATTACCATATGTTGCAAATTAGTTTTATAACCTATTGTATTTCTTCAGCATCTTGACCGTCTAAGTTATCTTTAAACCTCCAAATCCAAATTAGGAAAATAAAGAAACCAAACAAATAATCCCAAAGATAATTATGAATATAATGGAACATGTGCTCGTAATGGAGTCCGATAAAACCCATTATTATAAACCGTAGATTGTTCGCAACGAATAATACAGAAATAAAGATCACCATTGTTAATATTCTTTTCATCCAATCAACTGGCGAAAGAAGGCTTAAGTAAATTATAAAGATGTAAAAATTATAAGCAGTACACTCCATTACAACCTTCATGGTATAACCTTCTACTGTGATTAAAGGGTACCTTGTGCTTTCAACTGAAATAAATAGAATTTTACCAAAAATCAATGCTGAGTTGAGTGTAAATTTCACAAAGAAAAGTGCTACTTCATCCTTAATTCCAGGCAAGTGGAGTATAAATATTGTGATAATCCAAAGCAGAACAGCAATTACCAGCGGTTTAAAACTTGCAATGAAACCACTATAAGCTTCTTTTTTGTTAAAAGACACATTAGACTTTCTGTCCCCAATATTTTTATCTGCACTCTTCTTTGACAATTCTATGGAAATTTAATTAGTGTAGGGAGTGTTAGCAAATATAAAAAACATAGTCATTGAAAATAATTACTGGAAGCTAAACAGCTATTGAATTTACATATTGGCAAAAAAACAAAAAGGGCAGTTACCAAACAAAGCTAACTACCCTTTTTAATATTAGTTATCACAAATATGTTAATAGGCAAATAATTTTTTAGTAATTACTTTACCTTGAATCAATACATTCACAATATATATTCCAGAATCATGATTAGTCATGTCGACCCTAACCTCTTCATCTTCACCAACCTCCTTACTATAAACAACTTGGCCATATAAGTTGAGAACCTCAATATTGCTAATTCCCATAGTTGAAGAGACTACAAAGTTACCTTTTGTTGGATTAGGATACATCATAACACTTGATGCAATATCATCTAGACTTGAACTAGATGTTGGAGTTTTACCAACTGGAACAATATAGAAGTAATCAGCACTTGATCCAGTTAAAGTTGGCTGGAGAGTACTTACTACTCTTATCTTAAATTTATGAGTTGTATCTATCCCAGCTTGATTGATTGTCCAAGAATACATAGAACTTGGTACTCCTGTTGTAGTTCCAACCGTAGCTGACTCAATATCTCTAGTTGCTTGAAATACTTCAGATACCTTATCATATTCATCTAAATAGATGTAAACGTTTTCTGTACAATTAGTTAGCCATGAGATCCAATGTGAAGTACCATACATCCAGTATTCTCCACCGCTGGGTTCAATAGTATTTATAAACGTTCCTGATGATCCAGTAATTGCAAAAGTGTTATCGCTCATGTCGGTTAATAAAGGATCATAAACGCTTGTAATTCTAACCTTATAGAAACCATGAATTGGATATGTTCCACTAACAATATCCCACACATATGTACTTCCTGGAGCTCCTGGTGTATCATCAACAATATCATAAGCCACTTCAGGAGTGGTTTGCGTTGTAGCATCATCAAACTTAACCAATTCTATTTTTACATTCTCTGTAAAATCATTGTCCCACGAAATGTAATGCTCCGTATTTTGAGCCCATGATATACCACTTACACTAGGTTGAATAACTGTCATAGAAGTACCTCCAGAAGAGGCCGTCAGATCAAACAGATCGCTTTCCAAATACACAACTGAGGGGTCAAGTGTGCTTCTGAGAATTACTTTACATTTATCAACTCCAGTGGTTAACCCAGAAGGTATATCCCATGCCAGAGTTGTTCCTTGTACATTTAGAGCAATAGCCTGCTCAGCGCCTCCATCGTTACTATAGTATACATTTATAGGTTCATTTAGGTTATCAAGCCATGAAATCAGCTGTGTTGTTCCCACAGTCCAACTGGTTGTTTCTATGGGCTGGTAAATTGCTGTTATCCCACCCATTAAAGTTTGAGTAATCTCAAAGTTATTACTTGTTATTTCAATGCTGGGATCTAGAGTGCTTTGAAGGATTATATTATAGTTTGCCCCAGTAATCAATAGCGGTATTGTCCAAGCATATGTGCTACCAACAACGTCAGTGGCGATTTCTTCAATACCAGTACCCACATCATTGTTAAAATAAAAAACATTAACCGGACCTTCGATGTTATCATTCCAGGAAATTAAGTGAGTAGTACTCTTGGCCCAGCTAGTTGAAGTAATGGGTTGATATATTTCGGTGAAAGCTCCTGTAGTAGCTGTAATTTCAAAATCAAAATCGCTAAAATCCAAAACCGTTGAATATGTTTCACTCTCAACTTTTATTTTATAAGTGGTTCCAACTGCAAGATTAGCATCAATTGCCCAAGTCCATGTTGAACCTTCAACTGAAGATGCTAATGTTGTAGGATAGGTAGTCCCACCGTCTGAGCTAAGTAGGATATTCACATTCTCATTAATATTGTCAGTCCAGCTGATAAGATGAGATGTACCTCGTGCCCAAATAATATCAGCAACTGAAGGCTGAATCACTGTAATGGAGTTTGCCGGTGCAGCAATGGCTACAAAATCACCATCTACATAATAAGAACCCGGTGAAGTTGTGCTTCTTACTCGAATGGTATGTGTGCCAAGAAAACCAGGACCATCCGAAAGGGTATAAGCAAAGGTTGACCCGATTACACCTCCTGGAGGAGATAGAAGTGTCCATACCGCTCCATCATACAGTCCGACTTCAACAGGCTGAGTTAAGTTATCAACCCATGATATAGTATAAGTTTCTCCGGCAACCCAATTTGGAGTTACTACCGGATCCGGTTGAAGTAACGTTATTCCAAACGGATTTTGACCTATTACGGAAAAACTAATCGTCAAAAAAGCAATTAAGAAGGTAGTGGTGGTTAGGTGGTATAGTTTTCTCATAA
>CALCGQ010000261.1 GCA_937901015.1 uncultured Bacteroidota bacterium
AAATCCACTACTTCAACACCATGGTTAACCATAAATTCTTTCGCTCCAGAAAAAGTTACTGATTCACCAACTATTACTTTTGGAATTTTAAATTGTACGATAGTACCTGCACACATATAGCATGGCATTAGTGTAGAGTATATAACTGTATCCTTAAACGAACCAATCCTTCCTGCATTAACCAAGCAGTCCATTTCACCATGTAAGATTGGGTTATTTTCTTGTACTCTTTTATTATGACCGACAGAAACTATTTTATTATTGGATACCAATACCGAACCTATTGGGATACCATTTTCATCTAAACTTTTCCGGGCCTGGTTCAGGGCCTCTTTCATGAACTTATCCATATGGTAATTTGGTGTGAACTTTGTAAATTTAGTGATTAATTCTGTTCGTTTTCACATGTACCGATCAATAATTATTATTTAGTAAAATTAATTCACTAATTAATTGGCAGTTAGATCATTTTTTGTACTTTTGCAGCCAATTTTTTTGAGAGAATATTACAAAATGATAGATATAACATTACCAGATAATAGTGTAAAGCAATATGATGAGGGTGTAACAGCCTTAAAAGTAGCTCAGGATATTAGCGAAGGTCTTGCTCGTAACGTACTTGCGGCCAAAGTTAATGATGAAGTTTGGGATGCTACCCGACCTATCACTGAAAACGCTAGTGTACAATTGCTTACATGGAATGATATCGATGGTAAAGCTGCAATGTGGCATTCATCTGCACACCTTATGGCTGAGGCAATAGAGATATTATATCCTGGTGTTAAATTTGGTATTGGTCCTGATATTGAAAATGGTTTCTATTATGATATAGATTTCATGGATTATGAAATATCAGAGAAAGATTTAGTTAAGATAGAAAAGAAAATGCAAGAACTTGCTCGTCAAAAGCAAGTTTTTGAAAGATTGGATGTTTCAAAAGATGAAGCATTAGCATATTTTGAAGAAAAAGGAGACGAGTATAAGCTTGAACTCATAAATGAGCTTGAAGATGGAACAATCACTTATTATAAAAGTGGTTCGTTTACAGATCTTTGTCGTGGTCCACATATTCCTTCAACAGGTGTTATAAAAGCAATTAAACTAACCAAGGTAGCTGGTGCTTATTGGCGTGGTGATGAAAATAGAAAACAACTTACAAGAATCTATGGTATCACATTTCCTAAGAAAAAAGAGCTCGATGAATATTTAGTTCTTCTTGAAGAAGCAAAAAAGAGAGATCACCGATTACTGGGCAAAGAATTAGAGCTATTTACATTTTCCCAGAAAGTAGGACAAGGACTTCCTCTTTGGTTACCCAAAGGTGCTGAATTAAGGGAACGTCTTGAAACTTACTTGAAAACTGTACAGAAGAAAGCAGGATATGCACCTGTAATTAGCCCCCATATTGGAAATGTAAATCTTTACAAAACATCCGGCCATTATCAAAAATATGGAGAAGAGTCGTTTAGACCAATCACTACTCCAGTTGATGGTGAAGAGTTTTTCCTTAAACCAATGAATTGCCCTCACCACTGTGAGATTTTTAATGCAAAACCACATTCATATAAGGAATTGCCAATCCGCTATGCTGAGTTTGGAACTGTTTACAGATATGAACAAAGTGGTGAATTACATGGTTTAACAAGAGTTAGAGGGTTTACACAAGATGATGCACATATTTTCTGTACACCAGATCAAATAAAGGATGAGTTTAATGGTGTAATTGATATTATTCAGCAGATATTTACTGCTCTTGATTTTAAAGATGTTATTATACAGATTTCACTTAGAGATCCTGATAAAAAAGAAAAATATATTGGTAGTGAGGAAAACTGGCAGAAGTCAGAGCAAGCTATCATGGACGTTGCTGCCGACAGAGGGCTAAATGCGGTTGTTGAATATGGCGAAGCTGCATTCTATGGGCCAAAAATGGACTTTATTGTAAAGGATGCAATAGGCCGTAAGTGGCAGTTAGGAACCATTCAGGTTGATTATAATCTTCCTGAGAGATTTGATTTAACCTATATTGGAGCTGATAATGAAAAACATCGCCCAGTTATGATTCACCGTGCTCCTTTTGGATCTATGGAAAGATTTGTAGCAGTGTTAATTGAGCATTGTGGTGGTAATTTCCCACTATGGCTTATTCCAGAGCAGGCAATCATACTTCCAATTAGTGAAAAATATAACGAATACGGAAAAAAAGTACTAGCTTTGCTCGATCAAATGGGCATACGTGCTACTATTGATAATAGAAGTGAGAAAACGGGAAGAAAAATCAGGGATGCAGAAATGAAAAAGATCCCATTTATGTTTGTCGTTGGAGAGCAGGAGGAGATTGATAATAACCTTTCAGTGCGAAAACATGGTGAAGGGGATTTAGGTAAATTCACAGTAGAAGAAATATCAAACATCATTAACTCAGAAGTTGAGAAAATGATGAATTTAAAATAAATTATTAACTAATATAGGAGGATACTACAATAGCACAGTTTAAAGGTAGAAGAGGCCCACGTAAACCTTTTGTAAAAAAGGAGGATCCAAACAGGATTAACAAGTATATCACTGCTCCAATTGTAAGATTAGTTGGAGAGAATGTTGATACAGGAATTTTTCAATTGAGAGATGCATTGGCTTTGGCCGGTGACCTTGATTTAGATCTTGTTGAGATTTCCCCATCTGCAAATCCGCCTGTTTGTAAGATAATGGACTACAAGAAGTTTCTTTATGAGCAAAAAAAGAAACAGAAAGAAATCAAATCAAAATCTGCTAAAGTTGTTGTTAAAGAAATCAGACTAGGTCCAAATACTGATGACCATGACTTCGATTTTAAACTAAAGCATGCCATTAAGTTTTTAACTGATGGTGCTAAGGTTAAAGTAGATGTCTTCTTTAAAGGAAGATCGATAATCTATAAAGATAAAGGGGAGTATATATTGTTAAGATTTGCTCAGGAACTTGAGGAGTACGGTAAAGTTGAAAGACTACCTAAACTTGAAGGAAAGAGGATGATTATGATTGTTGCTCCTAAAAAATAATTTTTCTAATCAATAAATAAATATTTTTAAGTAATGCCAAAAATGAAAACTAAGTCCGGCGCGAAAAAGAGATTTACTCTTACAGGAACCGGTAAAATTAAAAGAAAGCATGCTTACAAAAGTCACATTCTGACTAAAAAGTCGAAAAAGCGTAAACGTAACTTAACTTACTTTGCGATTATCGATAAAGTAGATGAAAAGAATATCAGAATGATGATTCGTAGCTAAACTAATGTTTAACGTTTGTCATAGCTAAAAGATCTCGAATTTTGGGACGCTATGATGATAAAAAAAATTAAGAAATGCCAAGATCAGTAAACGCCGTTGCTTCAAAAGCACGCAGAAAAAAGATCATGAAAGAGACCAAAGGACAATTTGGTCGCAGAAAAAATGTTTGGACGGTTGCCAAAAATGCATACGAAAAAGGGCAGGTATATGCATACCGCGACAGACGAGTTAATAAACGTAATTTCAGAGCATTATGGATCCAAAGGATTAATGCTGCAGCAAGATTATACGAAATGAGTTATTCAGTATTTATGGGCAAACTTCATGCTAAAGATATTGAAATCAGTCGTAAAGTTCTTGCAGACTTAGCTGTTAATAATCCTGAAGCTTTTAAAGCTATCGTTGATGCTGTAAAATAAATTTATAGATCTTCAAAATGAACTCCGGTCTGGTAAACAGATCGGAGTTTTTTTATTCCATTTCGAATTTTTTCATTCTTCTATCAAGAGCTTGCCAGGTAACATTTAACAAGGCTGCTGCTTTTGACTTATTATTATCTGATTTAAGAAGAGCCTTCTTAATCAACTCTTTTTCATGATATTCAAGATCAAAATTATCAATCTCATTATGTGAAGATTGGTCAACAGTAATTGGCTGTAGCCTTTCTCCTGAAAAGGATATATGAGAAGGAAGAATAGTATTGCCTTCACATAATATTACAGCTCGTTCAAGTATATTCTTTAGTTCTCGTACATTTCCAGGAAAATCATACGCTTTCAAAGAGCTCAATGCCGCTGAATCAATTTTATTGATCTGCTTCTGCATTTGCTGGTTATATTGATTCAGGTAAAACTCGAGTAATAATGGAATATCGTCTTTACGTTCCCGAAGAGGCGGTATATTAATTACAAAAACACTAAGTCTATGGAAAAGGTCCAACCTGAATTTATTCTCCATGGCAAGTTTTTCCAGTTTGGTGTTTGAAGCCGCAATCATCCTTACATCAACAGTTTTACTGGTACGTGATCCTACTTTACTAACTTTACGTTCTTCCAATACTCTTAGAAGTTTGGCTTGTTGCCCCATTGGCATATCACTAATTTCATCAAGAAATAAAGTACCATTATCTGCAATTTCAAACCATCCTTG
>CALCGQ010000262.1 GCA_937901015.1 uncultured Bacteroidota bacterium
TTGCATGATTATACAAGTAACCAAAGTAGTATGTCAAAACCATAGTTTCATGTCAATTAATATTAGATATGATAATCCTGACGATGGAATCAATACATGGGATAAACGAAAGCTGGATCTCGCTAATTTAATTTCTAATTATCATCCTGACATAATTGGTACTCAAGAAGGACTATATCATCAACTAAGTTATCTGAATGGATATTTACAGGATTACTCAATGATTGGAGTTGGTCGCGATGATGGTAAAAATAAAGGAGAATTCACATCCATTTACTATGACACGCTGAAATACAACTGTCTGAAAAGTGAAACTTTTTGGTTGTCAAAAACTCCTGAAAAGGTAAGTGTTGGGTGGGATGCCGCACTTGAAAGAATTTGCACCTATGGTCTTTTTAAAAATATAAATTCCCTCGAAGAAATCTATGTCTTCAATACTCATTTTGATCATATGGGCAGTAAAGCCAGAAAAAAATCTGCAAAACTAATAATAGACTTTATTAGCAAGCTAAGTGATGAATCTAAAATTATCCTAATGGGAGACTTAAATAGTATACCTGAAAGTAAACCCATCAAAATAATTACCAAATACTTAGCAGACGGTGCATCAAGTTTGAAAAATGATAGTTTAGAACCAATTGGTACTTTTAACGGATTCGATAAATATACGGTTCTTGATAAAAGAATTGATTACATTTTCGTGAAAAACGTTGATATTATCAGTTATAAACACATGGTTGACAGAAGAGTTGATGGTGGTTTTATAAGCGACCACCTTCCAGTAATTATTGAAGTATCCTATTGAATATCGAAACCTACCTTGGCCTTGGTAAATATCTGATCACCAACACCAATTGTGGCATTCGTATTTACTTTTGTTCCTTCTACCAGAATCTTTTGGATATGGAGATCTAATTGTGGAGATGATTGAGGAATTATTGGCACCAAGTATTTAACCTGAATAACATTACCCATAAAAAGGTCTTTTGATAAATAATTCTCTAATACTTCCTTCAAAATCTGTAACTGAATAACTCCCGGCACCACCGGTTGTTCTTCAAAATGCCCTTTATAAACTTCATGATCTTCATTGAGATCAATTCTGAAATGAACATTTGTTTCATCCTCAATAATATCAATAGTAGTATAGAAATTCTCTATGAGCATTATTTACTTAATAGTATTAAACTATGATTAATGTTTCTGAAATGATTATATATCAGAACTTTACCAATTAACTGTGACGGGTTTGACTTTGCACCAAACGACACTGGGATTTTATTTTCCTTTATTATCCTTGCTGCCATCCATGTTGCAAAAGCTGAAGAAGTATCATACTCGCCACATAGATGTTTATAATTTATTGTATTGCTTTCTTTTAAGATGCTCTGCTCCAATTCCTGATAGTTTCTATCAAATTCAGTATCACCATTATTTCCAAGAATTACTAAATCAATATCTTCAACGAGCAACTCATGTTTTGACAGAAAAATGGTGATCTTATCCTGAACCGCTTTAGCACTTTCAGGTCTGAAAAACATTTCTACACCCAATACTTTGGCATATGCATTATCCGTCTTTTTATCTGATAACACAAAAAATGAACTCCCCTCTCCTGCCCTTGCACCTATCTGATCATCTTTAAATAAATCTCCGGTAATTTTTTCAGTTTTATAATGACCTATTTTGGTTTTAATTAGCCAACTTTCATCTGTGATTTCATCAAAACCTCCTAGCAGTAGTTCATTGGCTTTCTTTTCATTCAGCAACATCATACTATCAAGCAATGCGCTCTCAAAGCTAAATGTTCTATGTACGTAGGTAAGGTTATAATTGTGATTATGATTTCCAAGTGCAATTGATCCACCAACAGTATTATGAGTCGACTGGATGAATGATGTTGGGGTAAGCAGTCCTTCATCGTTATCAATCATTGAGTTGAGAAATTTCTCTGTATCAATCTGACAACCCATTCCGGTTCCTGTTATGATAGCATCAGGATTATCAATTCCTGCATCTTTCATCGCCTCTTTAGCGCTCACTATTCCCATCCTAACAATCTTACTCATTCTCCGAAGCTGCTTAGGGTCAATATAATCACGATAATTTGGCTTTTGAATCTGTAAGAAAGTAGAATCCACTTCCATTATATCTTCAAGAAAAGTATCTCTAGAAACTGTATCTTGAGGAGATACACACCCAAGGCCTACAATATATACTGGAATATCGGTTAATGAGCTAGCCATAACAGATTCAGGAATAACCTGCTTAACAGCTGAAAATATAACCGATGAATCGTTACCTCCAAAACCAAAGGAATTTGTTAAGACATGATCAGGTTTCTCAAGCTCAATTAATTCATTTGTTGGCTTTATTCCTATTTCCTCAATTACATTTTTAAAATTAATATTGGGAGGAGCAATCTTATTATTGAGTGATATAATTGATATAACAGATTCAATAACTCCAGCCGCCCCAAGTGTATGACCAGTATAGGCCTTTGTGGAGCTAAATGGTGGTAAATCCTTTGCGAAAAGTCTGATTAAAGCCTTTCCCTCTGTTAGGTCATTATTATCAGTTCCTGTACCATGAACATTAATGTATGAAATATCGGATGGTTTTAATTGAGCTATATCGAGAGCATTCTTCATAGCCAAATATGGACCATCACCATCTTCGGAAGAAGCAGTTTGATGAAATGCATCATTGGCATTTGCATAACCACTTACTTCAGCATAAATTTTCTTACCAGAAGCAATGGCTGATTCATACTCTTCCAACACAAGATATGCTGCACCTTCTCCAAGGTTTAATCCTGTTCTTGTGGCATCAAATGGACGACAATGTCCTTTGTCAAGTATCATCAAGGTGTTAAAGCCATTTAGGGTAAACCTCGACAAAGCATCCGTACCACCCACAACTGCACAACTGGTATTCCCACTTCTAATTAAACGGGCACCAAACATAATACTGTTTAATGAAGATGAACAAGCTGTACTTATGGTAGTAATCAAACCACCAATACCACATTGTTCAGCAATCATCTCAGTGCTATTTCCAGCATGGTGGCTATCAATAAACCGATGGTTTTTTGCTTCTGTTAGAAAGTCCTTGTAATATAATTCACTACGATCCATACCTCCCACAGTGCTGGCGGATACTAGAGCTAGATTTGTTTCATTTTCAATTTTGGAATCTGCCATTGCCTGTTTAGCAGCAATAATTCCCAATAAAGCGGTTCTCGTCCAGGCTTGTGATTTATCGACCTTTGCCAGCTTAATTAATTCCTCATGTGTAAGTTTAATCTCACCAACCAGAAATTCTCCTCTATGCTTAGTATCCAGTATATCAATGCCGGAGATACCAGTTTTCTTTTTTATAAGAGAATTATGGGTTTCTTCCAGATTGTTACCAATGGAACTAATTATTCCAATACCTGTTACAACAACACGCGACATTATTTTTGATTCTCTTTGATAAATTCAGCCATGGTTCTAAGTGAGAAAAATACTTTCTGACCATCTTTTGGATTCTGAATTTTTATGCCATATTCCTTCTCAAGAAGTACTATTAATTCAAGTGCATCAATTGAATCCAATCCAAGACCCGTTCCAAAAAGTGGTTCATCGGCATCTATATCTTCAGGTTCCATATCTTCCAGATTCAATTGCTCAATCAACTGAACTTTAAGTTTTTCTATTAATTCTTCCATCTGTTAATTAATGATTTATTTTAAATATCTTTTCTATTTCACTGGCATTATGGAGTATGGAGCCACTTTCAGATGCCAAGTACAAAAATGCTTCATACTTGTCGTCAGAATAATTTACCCATCCTCCAATAAATGCGGATGATTTGTTCGTCAAAAATAAGTTATTGATATGATTGGCAATTAGATCTGCATTAAAATTTTCAACAATAAAAAATGCGTTATCTCCCTTCATATTATGTCTAATGGATATTTCCCCTATCATGATGTTTGGCAATGTGTAAACAAATACTGACGGACTGGGAAAGAAATTATCTTTATCAGAAATTGATTGCTGATGGTTTTTATCAGTGACCATTGTTGATTCCGAGTTTGATAGAACAACTGATAATTCCTCAGATTTATACTTTTCCAGATTCACATCTTTCAATAAGAACTCGGCAGCAACAAAAGCTAACTTGCTTATTTCATCCATCTTAAAGAATTTATTGTAAGATGGTTTCAGATGACGATACGCAGTTTTAGCAAATGCCTTTAATCCAACAGCATCTTGATCCTCAAAAACAAGATGACCATCAACAACAATTCTATTGTTCTTAACCATGCAATAAGTTTCTATTTTTAATGCTTCCTTTTTCATTTTGAGGATTTTGAGACTATCATTGCAGCATTACTACCTCCAAAACCTGATGCCATTTTGAGACAAGCATTTAAATTCTGAGGGGTATTCTTACTTAAAACATTAATATAATTGGTAACGCCATGTTCATTGTACCCTGCAGTTGCAATCATGGTATTCCTACGCATTTCTTCAAGTAATATGGCCGTTTCAACAACACCGGCTGCACCAAGAGTATGACCTAAATATCCTTTTATGCTATTAACAGGAACTTTATCCATACCATGTCTATGGATGGCAATACTTTCCATTTCATCATTGAAAGGGGTTGCTGTACCATGGGCTGAAATATGATCTATCTCATTATAATTTAATCCACTTTCTTTAATGGCTTTGTCAATGGCAATAAATGAGCCTTCCCCGGTTCTTGATGGACCAGAAATATGATTTGCATCATTTGCTGAAGCACCTCCCCTGTGGACTATATTATGTTCATTATTTTCTCTTTTGTTACTAAGAATAAGTGTTGCTGCTGCCTCTCCCAGAGACAACCCATCTCTAGTTTTGTCAAAAGGTTTACATGCAGTTGGGCTTAGTGACAAAAACGACATAAATCCACTCACCACAAACCTGCTAACGATATCAGCTCCTGTAACTATCATATTATCAAACCTCCCTGAATTAATATACATCGCTGCTGTATTAATTGCAAGAACTCCAGAAATACAAGCATTTGATATTATAATTGCCTTATTGGGATTATCAAAAAAATCACTAATCACATCTCCCAATTTCCATAACATTACTCTGTCTTTAGGGAAATTGTTTGTTTCAAGAAGATCAATATTTCCTTTGGTTGTTGAGATAATGATTCCAGTTCTTTTGGATTTAATATTAACACCTGACTTTCGTAATGCCTCTTCAATGGAGAGTAGGAGCATCTTTTCAAGCTTGGTATATTCTTTTGTATTAGAGTATTTATTGGCCAATATTTCAAACTCTGAATTAAGTCTGTTAAGGTCTATCATTGACGCAGGAAATGGCTCATGATAAATCGAACTATCTTCCACTTGTCTGATACCAATATCACCATTAAAAATGGATGAGAAAGTTTCCTTTGTTGAGAAACCAAGAGATGAAATTATATTATCAGATCTAAAGTATACCATTAACAACTAATCAACGAGTCCTACTTTCTTTTTCCAATCAAGAGCAAACTGAGGTGGGTAAAGCAACATTTCATGGTTCATATCAATGAACACCTGTGTGCTTTGAGCGGTAGCAACTAATTCATCGTCGGATTTTCTAAAGATTTTAAAGCTAAATTTAATCTTTGCAGCAGCTGTATCCACAAACTCTGTTTCAATTATTAATTTATCTCCATACTTAACCTGTTTTTTATAATCTATGTTCATATTCACAACAGGTGCCATTACATTATTGGCATAAATATCTAGGTATGAAATTCCATATTTCTTACCAAACGATTCCCGGCCTTCCTCAATATATTTAACATAGTTTCCGTGCCATACAATCCCCATGGAGTCTACTTCACCAAATCGCACTTTAACTTCTGTTCTATCTTTTAATACTGTACTCATAATCTATCTTAATCGATCCGCAAAAGTATGGAATTTGACATTAGATATGAAATGAACTAAATTTGTTCAACAACAACCCCCAATTTTACGATGAAGAAAGCTGTATTAGTGATAATTACAATGTTGTTTTTATCAACAGCGAATATTGCTTATTCACAAAAAAGCAGTGTAAGATTTATGGCTTTTACTCTTGCAGTTGAAAATTATTGCTCATTTGCATTTGAACAAAAAATTAACCAGAAACATGCTATCGGGTTGCAAGTACGAGCAAATTTATACTATTTTCCGTTTGCCTACTTCCCCCCATATTATATCAATCATGGTATCAACATAAACTATAAATTTTATCTAAAGAACAATGAGCTAGCTAGTTACTTCCTATTGGCTGAGATTGGTTATTTACATTTGCACACACACAACAACCGAACTCAAGATGAATTGAAAAGCCAAAATGCTACCATCGGTAATCTATTTGGCATAAGAAAAAGGTTTAGCAAATCAAAGCGTTGGTTTATGGAAGGATCCGTCGGAGTAATAGGAATGTATAGAAACTACTATTATTACGATTATATAAATGATGACGGTTTACCTAACCCACATCCCATTCCTGGTAATGAATTTTTAGTTATTCCCAGACTTAATATTGAGGTTGGATTTTATCTATAAACTATGGTAACTATCTTAAACATGCTTATTAACAATTTGCTAATAACATGGTAAAGGAGTTAGAAATCAATGCTGCTCAGACGGTCTAATTGATTGGATGTTAAACCTTTAGGATCATTTCCAGATTGTGCGATCATAAAATAAATTTTTGCTGATTTAGCTGCAATATCGAGCAAATCATAACAATCATTAAGGTTATCCGCAATGCTAAAAACTCCATGTTTTTCCCATAAAGCGATGGGATGAGATTTTAAAGCTTCTACTGTTAACTTTGCAATATTCTCAGAACCTGGCATCTCAAAAGGCACAAATCCAACACCATCGGGGATAAACATGATTGTTTCCGGGTGCATTCTCCAAAGTAGATTATTAAGATTTTCCTGATTACAATATTCATCAATATGCGTTAGAGCAATTAACTCTGTTACATGTGAATGTATTACAGTTCTTTCATTACTACCCCTTTCTGCAATCATATTATGAATTGCAAGATGGGTTATGAGTTCTGAAGTTACCGGAATACCTTCCGACAAATAACCATATGAATCACCCAATGCATTCATTTTGATCACAACCGTGTTTGATTCAGGTGATTTTGCAATATTTCGCATACGGGTTCCCTTCCCGGTAATGATAAAAATACAATCGGACAAAAGTGGATAAGCCACGGGAAGTTTGTGTTCAAAGACCAATGATGAATCTACTTTTGATACAATCTTGCATGAGAAATTTCCTGCGTTTTTTTCAGCCCACCCCTTAAGATGAATCAGTTCGGAAACTTCAGCGATTTCATAATATATGCTTGACAGGTCTTTCATTTTTCTATTTTTAAGCCATTTCTCGTCTGTTTCTTACAAACCATGCAATTGTAATGCAAAATGCAAAGAATCCGATCAATGTCAACATATAAGGCATAATTTCCATCATGCCTGAATTTCTTAACAACACATCATAGTATCCATTTAGAGCCCAGTTAAGCGGTGAAATCATACTAAGGATTTGCATAAAATCGGACATGATAAAAACCGGTACCCATATCCCACCAATAGCAGCTAATATCACCACTGAAATAGAACCAAATATTGAAGCTTGTTCTTGACTGGAAGCTATTGTCCCAATTACAACTCCATACCCCGAGGCCGCCAACGATATGGATGCTGTTAACACTAGTAGTGTTAGATAATTACCTCCTATTATAAGCTGCGGCAAGCCAAATAATGGTAGTACAAATATTCCCACTAGCAACATGGAGATAGCCTGAATTAAACCCACAAAGAAGAAGGTGGTTACCTTACCAAGTATAATTGGTAGATTCGATCCGGCAATAATTCTTAGTCTTGTGGATATCCCAGATTCTCGTTCTTTAATAATATTGCCTGCCAGAGGAATCACGATGAAAAACATGGCAAAAATAGTCCATGCAGGAACATTATGCTGAACAGAATTCGGCACAAACTCTTCATTATCTCCAGCATAAAGTGTTTGAACATCAACAAGGTTACTAAAATCTCCCTGATTACGCATCTCCATTCCCAATAGTTCCTGAAAAAGTGAAGAATATACCTCAAACATTATTTTTGACTCAACACCAGATGAATATTGGTTTAACGCACTGACTATACTCTGCTTAAATGAGTTTTTAGTAATGGGATCAAAATAAATATCTATTCCCACAGATTTCATCAATGATATTGGATCATTCCCAAATATTAATGAATCCTCGGCGGGCAACTGTTGAAGTATATTGTACTTAATGTTATTTCGCAATAGATTTGATGCATCTTTATTTATTACAATACCAATCTGATAATTGCCGTCCGTAACCTGTTTCTTGAGTTCTTCAATACTATTATAATTTCTACCAAGTTCCGAAACATGGAAAAACTTTGAAGTACTGAGTCCTTCAACAATACTAACCCCAAAAGTATCCTGATCAAGGTTAACAATGGCTATGGGTAATTTTTTTTCCTCCAGAGCTTTAAATGTTGAATCCTGAAGTAATGTCATCACTATAATCAAAACCATGGGCATACCAAAGAGCATTGCTAATCCGGCAATATCGCGAACTAACAGCTTAATATCCTTGGTTGTTGTTGCTATGTATTTTGACATATTAGTTTTTAATTCAATATTAGTCGCGCAAACTTCTTCCGGTAATCTCTAAGAAGATATCTTCCAAGTTATTGCATTCTGAATACCTATGGATTAACTCCTTAGGAGCACCATTCTCAATCACCCTACCCATATCAATAATGGCTACTCTTGAGCAATATTTTTCTGCTTCTTCCATATGATGAGATGTATAAACGATGGTCATATCATTATCCATTAAAGTCATTAGATAATCCATTATTACAGTTCTAGACTGAACATCAATTCCTACTGTGGGCTCATCCAAAAAGAGAATCTTTGGCATATGAAGAATCCCGGTTATTAAGTTTATCCTTCTTTTCATACCCCCTGAAAATGTAGCAATTCTTTGATGTGCCTTTTCAGATAATCCAAAAACATGTAATAGTTCTTTCTTTCTTTCTGTAAGAACCTTAGCATCTATTCCATACATACGGCCAAAAAAGTTAAGATTCTCCATGGCTGTTAGATTGGGATATAATGCAATATCCTGAGGCACCATACCAATTTTGCTTCTGATTTCATAAAGGTCAGTGGCCAAATTCTTACCCATTATTTCCACAGTTCCAGAAGTTGCTTTCAACAAACTGCATAATATGGAAATGGTTGTAGTTTTTCCAGCACCATTTGGTCCCAATAGGCCAAATACTTCTCCCTTATTTATTGCCAAGCTAATATTATCAACTGCATTTATTTCAGTATTCTTATACCGTTTTGTAAGAGAGCTAATATTTATGGAAACACTCATTTAGGCTATACTATTTTTAAGTTTCTTGAAAAACACTTCCTCTTTTTCACCAATTGAATAAAGTAAGTTGGCAGCATGATCATAGCTTTCATCAGCTTTGTTTCTATTCTTAACAATCCTACCAGTTATAACAGCAAACTCACGCCACATATCACCTATCTCCGATAACTCATAAGATAGCTTTTTGAGTTCTTCATTTTTTAATACCACCGATGCCTCCTGAAGAAAAGCTGCATACATATATCTAAATCCAGCTCCACCAGTCCCAATTTCCTCCTGAGCCCGAACTATTTGACCAGTAAAAGATGCTGCTCTTCTGGCCCCAAGTTTCTTGGGATACTTTCTAACTTTTTTCGATAGAAATTTAATTCCTTTTACACCAAACATTGGTATAGGTATGGTTAACATATCTTTACAAGTATGTTTAATTCCCTTTTTAATAGCTCCTTCAAGATCAATTTCTTCAGGGATTTTTTCCGCCCAATACATATGACCCTTTGGTGCGAAAAGTCCCTTTGCATATCGAACCCTCAATAACTCATCATAAGTAAGTTTCTCATGACCTTCCATTATTGGATCGCTAATGAGATAATCACCATCTTTCTTACCATAAACTACAATGTTGTGTGCATTAAAATGAAAACGATAAGGGTCTGGAAAATATGTTAGGTGATATACTCCCACCAACATCCCCGTTGGAATTCCTTTCCCAATGTTCTCATCCAGAGCTACCATTGATTTGTGAGGATTTGAGTATTTGTGTTTTTCAAATTTTATACCAAGACGTTTTGATATTCTCTTGAATATTATTCCAGGCATTGGTCTGAATGATGTAACAGGTATGCCCCCAATTTTAAGGAAAGGCATATGTGAAAAAAACAATCCTGATCCGATTCCAAAAACCATTGGTTCACTTAATTGGATACCATAATACTGAAGTAGGTTTGACACTACCCCATTTTCACAATGTGCTGATTGCTTATGTTTAAAGTCTAGTATTTTGTCTTCTATATTATTTGTCATTGATAACCTTCGCTTTTAAAGTTTGCTAATATCCTTTAACTGTTCCACTGAAATATTAAAAACAGAAGCATACTTTTTCAAGATTTCATTGTTTAATTTCTTAAACCTACTTGGTTTAAGATGTCGCTTAACAGTCCATCTCCAAATTCCCATATAACTTGCAACAAGACTAACATCCATTATATTTTTTTCAATATAGTATCCAATTGGACTCAATTTTCCAGACAATACATCTTTTCTGGCTTTCTCTATTTTTTCATTTACAGAATCCCAGGCTTCCTTCATTACTTCATTCTTAGCATCCCAACCCACAGACTTAACCGTGGTATAGTTACCATCAGCATCCAATGAATACACGGGCTCACGAAATTTACCTTGTAACATATTAGCATCATCCTGAGGTACGTCTGTAGTTTTCATTTTCTATATTTTATTGCAAAAAAATATTCATTGTTCCTTCGGCAACAACATTATCCCCAATTTTAATCTCTCCAGATATTACCAAGGCTCCCAACATCTCTGATTCAATTGTTACCTTTGTAATAAGCTCATCACCAACCTTTGGTAATTGATTTATTTTAAGTCTTTTAACTGATCCAATAAAACCTACTGAAGGTTTTATTTTTTTTAGATGAGCCATATAGCCTGATCTTAGTGCTGCTGTTTGGGCAATATTCTCAATGAGCCCGGGTTCACAAAAATTATTACCGTCACAAAATATATTATCACTAAGTATGGTAAAAGATGAAATAGTATTTATTTCGTCATTGCTAATCAGCTTTTCAACCATTATCATGGGTTTACCTTGAGGTATTAATTGAGAAACCAAACTAAAGTCAGCAAGCATGATTATAGGAAATTAAATATGCCAAAAATAAAGATTCCGGCATTAAGATGAAAATTAAACAACAGTTAGAAGAACATAGGTGTATGAAAACCGTGCACTCTCAGGTATCATCATAAGAATTTTCTCTCCTTTCTTTAAACGTCCAGAGTTAAATAACTCTTCAATCATAAGCATCCCAGATGCAGCACCAACATTGCCAATTTCAGGTAAGTTTAGAAACCATTTTTCCTGTGGGATATCGATTCCATCTTTTTGAAGAGCTTCAAATATTTCCTTCTTAAAAAACATAGAAGATAGATGAGGTAAAAAATAGTCTATTGAATTGATATCAAGATTTTTATCCTTGATTATTCTTAATAAATGTTCGTTACCTTTACTAATTATATGTTTTTGAAGATATTTAGCATCTTGTTTCAATGTAAAGACAGATGAGACTTCCAATTCCTCACTCGATAATTCTCTCCATCCTTTAACAGAGCCATCCTCATTTTTTACACATCCAGCATACATACAAGTATCGAGCTCATTGGCAAATGAAGTTATGTCAATCCACTCAATCTTTAATGAAATACCATCTGAGTTTGGACTATCACTCAAAAGAGATGCAACAGCACCATCCGACAACATCCACCTAAGAAAATCTTTTTCAAAAGCTATATAAGGATTATCCTCAATCTCTTTGCGTTTATCAATTTCCAATTTATAGTTCTCTGAACGCATCCATGATGACAATGTTTCTGAGGCAACATTCACAGCCTTACGAGCCTGTCCAGACAACAACGACATATAAGCATATTTAAGGGATAACATACCAGCATTACATGTTCCCTGAGCTGTTAAAGTTTCGAGATTATGATCACCACCTAGCTCACCATGAACCATCAAAGCATGCGAAGGCTGGATTGCATCAGGTGATGATGTTCCGGATGTTAGTAAGTCGATATCCTCCAATTTACATTCTTCATCGAACAATTTATTAACTGCTACTGCTGCTAATTGGGCATTTGAATGTGTAATATTTCCTTCAGTATCCAAAGCATAATATCGCTTTTTAATTCCATTGTTTCTTAATATCAATCTCCGGCTTTTCGATTCATTACCATTAACAAGGCCTAAATAGGACTCCATCTCATCATTTGAAACAGGTTCATTTGGTAAGAATTTCTCAACCTTAATTATATATGCGTCATTCATTACTTACTAACTTTTAATTCTACACCCCTATAGTACTTCAGCTTCCTATTTATCCTTATAAAGAGCAATGGCCATGTTAGGTAGTAAACTATTGATGCTATTGGTGAAACCACAAAAATAACAAACAAAAGATATCTGCTAAACATTTTTAATCGAGGCACTCTTTCCATAGATCCAGGTCCACCTTTCTTCAAAATAAATTTTGACCAAACCCCAAAAATACGTTTACCTTTCTCTTCAATGGATACGATATCCGGAGTCAACCGAATGGCTTTATTCTCTAATAGCTTCATTTGCAATTGACTGTAATCGCCTCCTAAAATTGTATCATTTATAATTGGCGAAAAACGGCTAGCAGCATTTATATCCTCATCACTTATACCTGGCTTTGGAAAGAATCCCATGTATCGATCTTTCTTGCCTGTCATCATCCAATAAATAATAGTAATAACACTTGTTAAGTTAAAATGTTTAT
>CALCGQ010000263.1 GCA_937901015.1 uncultured Bacteroidota bacterium
ATCTATAATTGAACCATTTTTAGTAAAATGTTGAATTTCTTTTGGTTTGAACTCCATATTGCATTCTTAATCTCTTCCACCCATTTATTTATATTTTCATTTTCAGTATCACTTACGACATCAAACCAAAAAGTAAAGTTGCCTTCGGGCGCAGAAAGGGGGTATGTGGTTTGGGTTTCTGATGAGATTGCTTCTATGTAATAATGAATTGTATCTGTAGGAGTGAGCTTGTCGATAACTGCAAAATGCTGGGGACAAACAAGATGAATCTCTTCTTTAGTATAGGCAGTATCACTATTCTTTTTGTAGTATAGCCACATGTTTTCAACTTGAGTAGCAGAGCCACATAGGGTATTTATTTTTACTTCGGGATAAAATTCTTGAGCCCCTATCATTTTACTGTGTAGTATTCTTAGATAACTTGGCTGTGGTACCTCCTTAGTAATCGTATGTATTCCTGATTGCACTTCTGAAAGAGTTCGCGCATCAACAAAGTGAATACTATAGCCAGGCATGTGTTCTTGATAAATTCCCATAGCTATCGAATCATACTCTACTTGATCGAATGAAGGTATGATTATCAAGTCATTCAGGATTAAGCTGTTAGTGTATGAACGGAACTCCCCATTTGATGATGTGGTAAATGTCCCATCATCATTTGGAGCGGCAGGGATTCTAATGATGTTATAACTATTTCCATAATTAGTTGTTAATGAGGAAAACATATTTTCCATTTCTTCCAGAAGTAAATAATCAGGTAATGTATCAGGTAAAGATGTTAACAACAAAGTTTCAAAATCTAGTATCTTCAAATAGTTAGATAACCCATTAAGGTCTCCACCTCCACTGTACATCGGCGTTGGAATTAGTGTTACAATTCCTGAATTATAAAATGAATTGAGGGAATATATTATATCATTAGCACTCATGGGAATATTTTCATTTAATATTCTGGAACCTACATATATATTTCTTAAACCATCATATTGGAGATTCGAGTTTTCATATTGTAACCCATAATTAGTGAAGTCCATATTCCAAAAATCTGCCAATTGCTTAGGTACACTATCATCAGCAGGTCGGTAGTAATTTGCAAAACCAGGATTACCAATGTACCGTACTAATGTATCCGTAAAAACACCATATCCAAATACTGGTGAGTATTGCCTAATCCAGCTTGTATTTGTATGAGCAGGAATAAAAGTGACATTAGGACCATTGGCATTCTGACTTAAAAGAAAATTCCTAATCATTGTGGTGTCTGATGGGTTGCTGGGATCACATAATATTTCGACTTTGGTAATTTCTCTTGAAATTTTAATTATTTCGCTTACAATGGAATCAATTTCTGGAGAGTAAGGCCATGTGATTAGTAGTTTTTCACTTTTCTCATATTCAGCTGGGATTGTTATGGCAACCTGAGAAACAAGGTTTGAAGTAATAAAAATTGCAATTATTAGATATAAATATTTTGACATGGTTATCTATTTCTTATTTAACTATTGAAATGAATCAAGGCTTGCAATAATCTTTGAAACTACTTGCTTAACTTCATCTTCAGTAATGGTAAGGGGAGGAGCAATTCTAAAACTGGTTTCATTAAATAAAAACTGGTCAACTATTAGACCATTATTTTGAAATATATACAGAAGTTCACCCACTTTGTGTGGTTGTTTTATTTCGACACCGATCATTAATCCAATACGTCTGATCTCTTCAATTTTAGGATGACCTGTTAGTAGGTCTTCAAATAAACTCCCAATCTTGTCACCCTTTATCTATAGTTTTTCATTAACAATAACTTCAAGTCCAGCCAATGATGCTGCACAACTAACAGGATGTCCTCCAAATGTAGTTATATGACCCAAGGCAGGACTATGAGTTAGAAGGTTCATATTATCCGTTGATGATATGAACGCTCCTATAGGCATCCCTGAACCCATTGCCTTAGCAATACATAATATGTCAGGAACTACACCAAAGTTCTCAAATGCAAACATATTACCAGTTCTACCAAACCCTAGTTGAACTTCATCAAAAATCAAGATAGTACCTGTTTCTGTACATTTATTTCTGATGGCAGATAACCAACCATCATCTGGGAGAATTATTCCTGCTTCAGTTTGTAACGGCTCCATTATTATGGCAGCGGTTTGGTCGGTAATACTGTCAATAACTTTTTTGTCATTAAAATTGTGGAAGGATATACCTGGTAATAATGGTCTGTATGAATTTTTCATTTCTTCATAACCGAGTACACTGAGTGCACCATGCGTACTACCATGGTAAGCTTTATTGAATGAAATTATTTCAGTTCTTCCTGTAATTCTTTTTGCAAGC
>CALCGQ010000264.1 GCA_937901015.1 uncultured Bacteroidota bacterium
ATCAAAGGCTACTCTCATTTTCTTAAGTATGGAAACCACATCCATCCCGGTACATCCACCCAAAGAAACCAACGACAATGCTTTTGGTCTTGGGCCAGAATTTTTACCACCAACCTTCTCATCAGCATCAAGAATTATCTTGAAATCATTAACTTCTGCTTCAAATGCCATTTCGCCAGTCCAGGCTACATTAACTTTATTATTCATAATTATATATTTTATACAAAAGTATAATAATAATCTTTCAACTCAATACATACCATCACCATTTAATTTGGAAGAGAAAGTAGTAATTCGTATCTTTGTAGATTCTCCAAAATTTTATTAACACACTATATCTATCTTTAATTACAAAATATGCCTATTGCAAACATTTCTGAAAAACAAGTACTTACCCTAAGATCACTCAAAATAGTAAAACAAATTCTTGAAGAAAACCCTGAGATAAAAAGTGTTATTGACTCATCAAATTCATACGAAGAGGCAACAACAACACTTAGAAATAAAATAAATATATACCTTGACAAAAACCCAGGAGCCAAATCCTATCATCATAATAATACAGCCATCAGTTTTGATAAACTTTCATGGGTTGACCTGGGTGTTCTGAGGTTAATAAACTATATGGAAAATGAAGGAACCTCTTATAACGACCCAAACCGTAATAACGAGCTAATCTACAATACTCCAATTAGAAATTTATACAATGCTGCAAAACATGGCAAAGGAGATAGCAACAAGGATTTTTTCCTTGATATGCTTTATTTATTACGACAGATAAGTGGTAGACTAAAACAAAAATTGCCTTCTGAAGGTAAAATTAAATCCTGGATGGCCAATTACTCATC
This sequence comes from uncultured Bacteroidota bacterium, assembly GCA_937901015.1. Classification (GTDB taxonomy): domain Bacteria; phylum Bacteroidota; class Bacteroidia; order Bacteroidales; family F082. The sequence continues at coordinate 849 of CALCGQ010000264.1, forward strand.
TGGATTATCGGACTCGATCGTTCATAGCAGAAAAGTAAATAAAGAAAGGATTATTAGGGTAATTATTGAAGAAATCAGCTCTGGTGAAGAAAAAAGCAACCGCTTTTTCTTTGAAGATGGAATGACAGATGATGATAAATATGAACTTGCATTAAAGTGGTGGAACGACTACTATTTTCATCTAAGATTTGCAGCCAGATCTCCTGAAAAACTTAATAAGATGCTGGATTACTCATTGAGGCCAACAAAACTAGACGTACTTAATAATGCATACAAAGCCGGTATTCCATTTTTCATAAATCCATATTACCTTTCACTTATTGATGTTGATATCAAGCCTGGCAAAAGCGGTTCCGACAGAACTTTAAGGGATTACGTTTTTCACAGCAGGGAGCTTGTTGAGGAATTTGGAAATATTGTTGCTTGGGAAAAGGAGGACATTATTGAACCTGGGAAGCCAAATGCAGCTGGTTGGATACTTCCAGAATTTCATAATATTCACCGTAGATATCCTGAAGTGGCAATTTTCATACCGGATACCAGAGGACGTGCATGCGGGGGATTATGTGTTTCATGTCAAAGGATGTATGATTTCCAAAGCGGACATTTAAACTTCAACCTTGACAAATTAAGTCCCAAGCTATCTTGGAAGAAAAAAATAAATATTCTTCTCAATTATTTTGAAGAAGACCCTCAATTAAGAGATATTTTAATTACAGGTGGAGATTCATTTATGAATACTGAAGAATCACTTCAACAGATTCTTGATGGTGTATATGAGATGGCGCTCCGAAAAAAGAATGCAAATATTGAGCGTAAAAATGGTGAAAAATATGCTGAAATAACTAGGGTTAGACTTGGTACCAGACTTCCTGCCTTTTTACCGCAAAGAATAACAAAGAAATTTGTACAAATACTGGCCGATTTCAAAGAAAAAGCGTCTGAGATAGGAATTGAGCAAACCATTATCCAGATTCATGTTCAATCAGCTATGGAGATTACCCCTGAGATGAAGAAAGCTATTACAAGGTTAACCTCTGCAGGCTGGCTTGTTGCTAACCAGCTGGTATTCACAGCCGCTGCTTCACGAAGAGGTCATACAAACAAGCTCAGAAAGGTACTAAACGACATTGGTGTTATCTCATATTATACTTTTTCAGTAAAAGGTTTTAGAGAAAATTACCACAATTTTGCAACTAACGAAAGGTCGGTGCAGGAGATGATCGAAGAAAAAACCATAGGAAGTATACACCCAAACTTAGTTAAGGAGATGGAAAATTTACATGGTGATGTAAAGAATATTCAGGCGAAAATAGCTCAACTCCGAAAAGATTATAATCTCCCATTCATACCTACCGACAGAAATATCCTAAACTTACCAGGTGTTGGGAAAAGCATGACCTACAACACCATAGGCATTACCAATGATGGTAGAAGAATACTAGAATTTGAACACGACCATAGCAGGTTCCATAGCCCAGCAGTGAATGAACTTGAAAGAGTTGTGATCATTGAATCAAAGTCAATTGCCCAGTACCTTAAACAAATGGAAATACTTGGTGAAAACCTAAACGATTATCAAACTATATGGGGTTATTCAATGAGCAAAACAGAAATAAGTACTCCTGTATTTAATTATCCAGAATTTGATTATGAAACAACCAAAGAGCTTAAACATTTTCAATATCCGGAAAAATCTTAGCTCTTATCGTTGAAGAACTCTTCGAAATCAGGATAATGTAGTTCTTTTTTTGCTACCTCTTGAGAAAAAGTAAAGTAGGTAATATCAGCTTTTGCGCATAATTGTTTATCTGAGTCGTATAATTCCACCAGAATATCCACTAAGTTGCGACGCATTTTTATCATTGATGCACGAAGGTTAATATTCCCTTTAACCATGGAAACTGGTTTGAGATATCTTACATTCATACTTGATGTAACACCTGCCGTTTTAAGTTTAACCTGAATGTACCAAGAACCTATCTCGTCCATCAGGGTGGCCTGTATTCCACCATGAAGCACATTGTAATATCCCTGCAAGAAATCTACCGGTTTCCAATCACATATAATGGTATCTCCATCTTCAGAAAACTCCATTTTTAACCCATTCTCATTTTTTGGTGAACAACCAAAACAATTGTATCCCGGGTATTTGGGATATGGGTTTAATATCTTTCTCATTATAACAACTCTCCTTTTTTATATTTTGAGACCTCAACCATTTCACCCATATCATTATACTCGATCCACTTACCTGACTTTAGACCATTTTTATAGGATCCCTCAAGTTTTAATATTCCGTTTTCATAATACTCTTTTGACGAACCAATGAGTACCCCAAGCTCATAAACCTTCTCACTTCGTAACGTATCATTGGAATAGTATGTTTTCTGAATTCCATTCAAAATGCCAGCATTATAATTAAAATCTGCTATCAAATTACCCTCAGTATTATACCAACGTGCATTACCATCTTTTAAGCCTTTTGAATAGTAACTTTCCTCCTGTACTTTACCTCTGTCGTAATAGATAAGCTTTTTTCCTTCCAATGAACCAGTATTATAGTTCTCAACAGTTTTAAGTTTTCCACCAATGCTAAATTTTATTTTTTGGCCATGCAGACTATCATTGAGATATTCCGCTTGCTCCTCGATATAACCTCGATTGCTTATTTTAAGATATACTCCATTCTTGGTCCCGAGTTTATAACTTTCTACAATATGAATTTGACCTGATCCAAAGTAAGTAATCCAATTACCGGTCTTCATACCATCCAAATAATATCCCTCAACTGACATATTACCTTGTTTCGCAAAATAGGGCCCATCTATTATTGAATCAGTTCCCTGATTTGCAACTTGAGCAACCGTAATGGTAGATGAAATTATCATCAAAAAGGTTAGGAATCTAAACGCTTTCATTTCAAAGAAATTTAATTTGGAACAAAGGTATCGTAATACTATTAAAATGTAGATAGGAATCTGTATAAATTCTGCAATAATTCCGATGGGAATAAAAAAGAACAGGCCGGGAAGAAGGACTCCCCCGACCTGAATCAACCAAAACCAAATTTTCAATTACAATTAGCTTTTTCGCTTTAATCGTATACCCATCTTTGCAATTCGTGTGCCATTTTTTTTAATTAATTGATTAAAAAATCATTACACAAATAGTTTAGACAAGTACAAGTTATTATTACCCATTTTCATAGTTATGGGTATCAATAAAAACATGTAATATCCATTATCGGAATACGTAAAAGGAAATGAAAAATGAAGGTATTATACTACTTAACTTCTCCCATAAGGTCGAAGAAATCGGAGCTTGTGATTTCTACATCATAGAATTCTCCAATGGTGATATCGTTACGCTTACTACTGACTACCACCTCATTATCAACTTCAGGAGAATCAAACTCAGTGCGTCCAACAAAATTTTCACCTTCTGATCGATCGATCAACACCTTAAGAGTTTTTCCAACCAACGCTTTGTTTAGCTCATAAGATATTTCCTGTTGCAACATCATTATTCTATCGCGACGATCGTCTTTTACTTCATCAGGAACATCATCTACCAAGGTATCAGCATGGGTATCTTCTTCAGGAGAATAAGTGAATACACCAAGACGCTCGAACTTTGTTCTTTTCACAAAATCATAAAGAGCCATGAAATCTTCTTCAGTTTCTCCAGGGTAACCAACAATAAGAGTTGATCTTAATGCGATACCAGGAACTTCAAGTTTAATTTTTTCAATTAAGGCTTCAGTTTTTTCACCTCCTAAGCCACGTTTCATGGAACGTAGAATTTTGCTACTTATATGTTGTAAAGGCATATCCATATATGAACAAACCTTTGGATTATCACGCATCACTTTCAATAACCCAACTGGAAAATTAGCAGGGTATGTATAATGAAGTCTTATCCATTCGATTCCTTTAATTTCTGATATCTTCTCTATCAGATCTGGTAATTCTCTCTTATTGTAAATATCAATTCCATACCAGGTTAGGTCCTGAGCAATTAATATTACCTCTTTAACACCTTTACCTGCAAGAAGCTTTACTTCATGTATTATTTCTTCTTTTGGTTTTGAAATATGCTTTCCTCTGATTAATGGAATCGCACAAAATGAGCAATTACGGTTGCAACCTTCTGATATTTTAACATATGCATAATGTTGTGGAGTTGTGAGAACCCTCTCTCCTACCAATTCTTTTTTATAGTCTGTACCTAAACTTTTCAGAATATCAGGAAGATCATTAACACCAAAAAATCCATCAACTCCTTCTATTTCATTTGTTAGCTCCTTCTTATACCTTTCTGATAAACATCCGGTAACAATAACTTTTTCCGCAAATCCCTCTTTCTTCAAATTTACAGCACGAAGAATTGTATCTATTGATTCTTCTTTTGCATCATGAATAAAACCACAGGTATTAATTACAATCACATCAGCATCTTCATCAGAATCATGAGAGATTGAATAGTTATTTTGCAATTGTCCCATAAGAACCTCAGAGTCAACTAAATTTTTAGAACACCCAAGTGTAATTATATTAACCTTTTTTTTCATGATCTAACTGTCTTAATGTCTATAAATGCGATAGTATGAGTCATCAGTTGAAACCCCATAACTATGTCATATCGACTAATAAAATGAATATAAACTTTATACAGGACGAAGAAACTTGAATCAAGAGAACAAGCTTTCAACAAATTCCTTCCGGTTGAAGATTTGTAAGTCTTCCATTTTTTCACCAACGCCAATATACTTAACAGGAATCTTGAACTGATCGGAAACTCCGATAACTACGCCACCTTTAGCAGTACCATCAAGTTTAGTTAATGCCAATGCATTTACTTCTGTGGCAGCTATAAACTGACGAGCCTGTTCGATAGCATTTTGCCCAGTTGACGCATCTAGAACAAGAAGTATTTCATGTGGAGCATCAGGTAATAGTTTTTGCAATACGCGGCTTGTCTTTGAAAGCTCATTCATGAGGTTTACCTTATTGTGTAAACGTCCTGCAGTATCAATAATTACTACATCAGCATCCTGAGCAATTGCAGATTTAAGTGTATCATAGGCAACTGAAGCAGGGTCAGCTCCCATTCCTTGACTCACTATTGGTACACCAACTCTTTCAGACCAAATTGTAAGTTGGTTAACTGCAGCTGCCCTGAAAGTATCTGCTGCTCCAAGAACAACGCTTTTACCGGCAGCCTTAAAGTTATAAGCAAGTTTACCTATTGTTGTGGTTTTTCCAACTCCATTTACACCAACAACCATTATAACATATGGTTTGCTTGCTTCAGGGAGCTCAAATTCAGAGCCATCACTTGTATTATTTTCCAGAAGTAGTTTTTCAATCTCATCCCTTAGTATTTGGTTCAATTCATCAACACCCAAATACTTATCTTTTGCAACACGTTCCTCAATACGTTCAATTATCTTCAAAGTGGTAGGTACTCCAACATCGGACATAACAAGAGCCTCTTCAAGATTATCAAGTACTTCATCATCAACCTTAGATTTTCCTACAACCGCTTTTGATAATTTATTAAAAACACTTTGTCGTGTTTTTTCGAGACCTTTATTAAGGTCTTCCTTTTGCTGTTTCTTAGAAAATATTGAAAATAAACCCATTTACGTAATTATTAAACGAACAACAAACTTGTATATATAAACAAAAAAAGCTTTTCCCCACATAGCAGGAAAAAGCCTTTTCAGTAAGATTAAAAAATATATCTAGTGAATACTATTTTTTATCAAAGTATCCTTTAACCTGATCCGTTGGGATAATTTCTTCTTTGAAGGTATAAGCACCAGTTTTAGCTGATTTACCCATCCTTATCACTTTAGCAAAATCCTTTCCTGAGGATTGTAACGATGCAACAACTTTCTTAGCCATAGTCTATATTATTTAATTTCTCTGTGTACAGTCATTTTCTTCAAGATCGGGTTGTACTTTTTCAACTCGAGTCTTTCAGGTGTATTCTTCTTATTCTTCTTAGTAATATATCTTGAAGTTCCCGGCATACCTGTTGCCTTGTGCTCAGTGCATTCTAGTATTACTTGTATCCTTGCGTCTTTGCTCTTTTTAGCCATTTCTATTCTCGCTTTAAAATTCGGACGGCAAAAATACCAACTTTATATATAAAATCCAAGCTAATACCGATTATTTTTAAATATTCATAATTGACTGAATATAAGGCTTTATGCCCGCAAAAAAGAACTCAACTGCGATCACCATTACAATAAGGCCCATAAGTTTCATCATAATTTTGTTACCCTTTTCGCCAAGAAACTTCGTAATTCCCACAGCCCCAAGAAGTACCAGTAATAAGGTTATTGCAACTAGTACAATTGAAGCTATGACTAGTGATGAGTTTGTAAAACTATTACTTTCACCCATTAAAATAATTGCATTGGTAATTGCTCCAGGGCCTGCTATCATTGGGATTCCTAAAGGTGTTATAGAAATATCATCTACATATCTCTCTACATCTTCCGGACTAATTTTTAACGGACTAAGACGAGCATTAAGCATATCGTAACCCATAATAAAAAACAATACTCCACCTACAACTTGCAAACCAGCCACTGATATTCCAAAGAACTTAAACATATATTCACCTAAGAAAGCGAAAAGTATTAATACTGAAGTAGCTGTAATAATTGCTTTTATTGCAGTTCTCCTTCGTTCTTTCTTAGTTAACTCGGAAGTCATTGTAAGAAAAACCGGCATAATCCCCATGGGATTCATCAGTGTAAGAAATGACGTAAAATATAGTAGTATGGTTGTAAAGTTATCCATAGAATTAAATTTAATAGTGTCATTCTGAGCAACGCAAAGAATCTTGTCAAAATCTCAAACTATCAGATTCTTCGTTGCACTCAGAATGACAACCTTTGTAATCTCTATAATTCAGAAATTTTATCATCAACTATATTGATAATATTATCTCTGGTTTCTTTTGCATTTAAAGCGATTACCTCACCTCTTGTAATTAGGTCTTCTGTAAAACTTTTATCATCAATACCTGATGCATTTATCTTAACATTAAGATAAGCTCCCTCAACGGCTGCTAGCGCACATAAGGCACCTACTCCTGCATCTGACACAGAATTTGGATTTCCAAACTCGGCCATTGCCTTCATAACTTCCATTGATTTGAATGAAGTCTCCATTACTTTAAATGGAATTTCCATTGCATATTTAGATGCATTTTCTATGGCTTCTTTCCTTGCAGTTTTTTCTTCTTCAGATTTTTTCGGTAACCCAAAAGCATCCATTATTTTGTTAAATGCAGCAGTGTCTTCATCAACATAATGAAGAAGTGTATCTTTATATTTCTGACCTATGGCAGCCCAATCTGAAAACTCTTCCCAGCGATCATCCCAGCCTCTTTTATGAGAGCTAAGGTTTGCTACCATAGTTCCAAGAGAAACGCCAAGAGCGCCAGCATATGCAGCTATGGACCCTCCACCAGGTGCAGGTGATTCTGAAGCAGTTTCATTTGCAAAACCTGTTAGGGTCATATCCACAAGCTTGTTGGTTGTGCCTTCCAACATATACTCGATAATCTTTTCCTTAGGGTTAAACTCACTTAAATCATCAAGTCCCATGGATTTAATTGCAATTCTAACAAGCTCATCATTATCAACACCAACTGAACGCTTTTGTTTACTCAAGAAATATCTACCTGCGTCAAGCATAGCCTCAAGTGGAATTAAACCAACTAATTCGGAACCAGTTACTCTTATTCCTCTTGCTTCAGATTTTTTCCATACCTCATCATAAGCTATATGAACGGGAGTAATACTGATATTTGTAAGATTCATGGATATTTGAGCAACATCATATTCCTCGATAAACCAACCAATAGCTTTAACAGCTTTTAGCGATCCTGGTATCATTACAGGGTTTCCTTTTTCATCATTAACTATCTTACCAGTTACGGGATCACCTTCTCTTTTTGTTCTTCCTCTTTCACGAACATCAAAGGCAATTGCATTTGCTCTTCTTGTTGATGTTGTGTTAAGGTTTACGTTAAATGCTACTAAAAAATCACGTGCACCAACAGCTGTTACGCCACTACCGGCAACTCTTTCATTGAACTCAGCTGGACCAAAATCTGGCTTCCATTCTGGATTTGAGAGTTTTTCTTTTAGACCTTCGTATTCGCCAGATCTACATGTTGCAAGATTTCTCCTTTTTTCTTCAAAGGCAGCATTCTCATAACAGTAGACAGGAATCTCAAGTTCATCACCAATACGTTTCGCCAACTTACGTGCATATTCCACAGTTTCTTCCATGGTTATATTTGACACTGGCACCAATGGGCAAACATCTGTTGCTCCAAATCGAGGATGCTCTCCCTTTTGATGACGCATGTCAATAACCTCAGCTGCTTTTTTAACTGCGGCAAATGCAGCATCCAATACTTTATCGGGCTCACCAACAATAGTAACTACAGTGCGGTTAGTTGCGGCTCCTGGATCAACATCTAATAACTTAACGCCATCAACCTTTTCTATTTCATCTGTAATCTGTTTAATAATGGTCATATCACGACCTTCACTAAAATTAGGAACGCATTCTATAAGTTGTTTCATATCAATCTATGTTTAGGTGTTTTTGATCTGCAAAAATAGAAAATGTAAGGTAAGAAACTGTCATTAAATTATTGATTAGTAAAAATAATTATTACAAATATTACTTTTGCCAAAGTAACTAAATAATGATGCTATTCGTCACACTACACATCTATATAAGTGTACAATTACAACTCACTAAATATGATAAAATCTAATTATTGTTAAATTCTAAAACAATTTGGAAATAGTTGATTTATCTTTACATCAGAAATTACAGAATGAAACGAAAACATATATTAACAACCCTGATTATACTGTTGATTCCAAATCTTGGCTTTTCACAATCTGATCAGGATTCGACTCAAATTGATCTTAAACCCTTTCAAGATATTAAGGGTGTAGTGATGGATATCGATAAGCAAACAGCACTTCCATACACTAATATCTATGTTAAACATAAGCATATTGGTGTTGTAAGTAATGAAAAAGGACATTTCTCATTGGATATTGTTGGTTTAGATATAAGTGACACACTAAGATTTCAATATATCGGATATTCAACAAGATATATAACAGTGGGGGAACTTGATACACTCCCAATAGTTTATCTTAAAGAAGAAATTTTCAATTTGAATGAAACATTAATTTTTGGAAACAAAATCAATGTACGGGATATTGTAAAAAACGTACTCAAGAATAAGGATAAAAATTACCAGAAAACTACCAGTAAAAAACAAACATTTATTCGGGTACGTAATATATCGGATGTTCAGGAGTTTGATCTTGAAACCAAGAAACTTTCTATTTCACAATTGGATGAAGAACTCATTGAACTACTTGAAGAAAAAATACCAAAACAATCCACATCTTATACAGACTTTCTTGGTAATCTGTACTTTAATAAAAATGAAGATGATTCAATAAAATTTAAAATTGATCCCATTAGAACAGTTTCTCTAAAAGAAAAGGACATTGCAGAATTGGAACAGTTTGAAACGATATTTGAAAATATCCTTGCTGAAACCCAGGAAGATGAATATTGGAAAGTTAAGTCTGGGATCTTTAGCCAAAAAATTGACATGGATGAAGATTCAATTCAGCAAATTAAAGATACATTAAAAGACAATCAAAGGAGAGTTTCAAGTTACAGCAGAGGAATTAAGTATAGGTTGAGATACAGCGCTTTAGACAACAAAGACAATTGGGAGTTTCTTCATAGTACAGGAAAATATAAGTACAATTTAATTGGTGGTACACGTGTAAACGGTGAAGATGTTTATATAATTGATTTTAAACCGAATAGTAGCGGGATGTACATTGGCAGAATGTATATTTCGTTAAATACCTATGCATTAATCAGAGCTGATTACGAATATGCACCTGGAAAAAATGGTAAGAACATTCATTTATTGGGCGTAGGTTACACCGAGAATCAATATAGCGGTTCAATATTTTTTGAGAAAAAAGATTCAATCTATGAATTAAAGTATTTCTCGCATAAAGCTGGAGCACAAGCAAGTCTAGAACGGAATATATCTTTACTAAAAAAGAAAGAAAGATTCCTTTTTGATAAGAAAACAAATGAGATAAAACTAGGTGTTGTTTTTGCTGTTAATTCTGAAGAATCAATCGAGTACCTAGTATTGGATGATAAAGAAATATCCCAAGAGCAGTTTACCAACTTTAAGCAAAAGAAAATAATGGATGTGATATATGTGGATCAGTTTGATGACAACCTATGGCGTGGATACTCCATTATTGAACCAACAAAAAGAATGAAAGACTATAAGAAACAAAAAGTAGATTAGTAATAGTTTATTTTCTATTGTTAATTCAATTGGTATTTTTGCAAGAAAAAGATGCGCCTTCTAACATTCATTATAATTGCATTCATTTTCGCAGGATGCAACAGCACAAACCCCAAATCAGATTCAATAGTATATCCTTTCTATTTGGGAACATACACATACGGACCTAGCGAAGGGATTTATAGTTATAGCTTGTTGAGTGATGGAAGTATTGATAGTTTAGGGTTGGCCGCAATAACCGAAAACCCATCATTCATCATTAAAGATCTAAACAACAAATATTTATTGGCAACCAATGAAGTGGCCTCAAATGGTACTGGTTTTATTGAATCCTTTTTAATCTCAGGAGACGGCCTAATACATCAAAATAGAACTGAAACAGGAGGTGCACACCCTTGTCATATTGACATTGATAATGAGGGTATGGTATTGGTTTCAAATTACAGTGGAGGTAATGTAGGATTATTCAACCTAGATAAAATCGGTGTATTATCTGATCTATTATATCTTGATAAGCATACTGGATATGGTACAACTCCAAGACAAAAGGGACCTCATGCCCATTCAGCATACTTCCTTCCAAATACAAATCAAATAATTTCTGCTGATCTTGGAACAAATGAACTATGGTTAACAAAACTAGATAGCACAAAAACAT
>CALCGQ010000265.1 GCA_937901015.1 uncultured Bacteroidota bacterium
GATATTAGCAAATGTAGTTATTAAAAAAGCGCAAACAGATGCTTGCGCTTCAATATACTGGGTATAATACTTCCTAGTAGGTGTGCGACATTGACAAATGTAAATAAAAACTATCAGAATATCAGAACAACTCAAAATCATTTGAACTTCTAGTTAATTACAAAACATCAATATTCCCACATAGCAATCAAACTAATTTATGTAATTTTAGCATAATTAAAAAACCATAAAAGACCTTTAAAATGAAACTTGGAAGATTAGTTAAAGTTGATTTACGTGAACAATGGAAAAAAGAAGATACCGATTTCACTCCTTGGCTTGCAAAAGAAGAAAATATTGAATTGTTAGGTGAAACAATTGGCATTGAATTAGAGGTACAAGGTCAAGAAGAAAATGTTGGTCCATTTCGTGCAGATATTCTTTGTATTGATACAGCAAATAACCATTTTGTTTTAATTGAAAATCAACTTGAAAAAACTGACCATACTCATTTAGGTCAATTAATGACATATGCTGCAGGTCTAGCAAGTATGATATTTTACTCAAAGTTATGAGTAATTATTGTCAATAATGACAATAATGTTTTTGAAGTAAATTTATGCTCATCACTGCAAATTCAACACAATATTGAAAAAAGATCGGAGTGTGGCACAGTCTGTAATAAACTTTTATAAAGGTTGAAATACAGATATATAAGATTAATGCATAAACTTAAAACCACATTTATCTTTAAGATACTTGTTCAAAATAAACTAACTTTGCAATAGTACTCATTGTGTCACTTTCCAAAATGACAAACCTTCTAAAAATTAAATACACGATTTGGTTGCTGATATTTTGCCTTCCTGTGCTTTTAAATGCACAGGCTACTAGCGAAGAGGAATTACTTGATACGTTTATGGTTAAATATCACAACATTAATAATTCAAATCAAATACCTAAGTTGTACGATTCATTATTTTATGGCTTGGAAGAATTTGGATATGTAAATGCTGATTCTTCTATATTGTGGGAATTATTTCAGAATGCAAGTAAAACAACGAATAGTTCGTTTATATCAAATTCCTTATTTGTACTTCTTTTTTGCCATCAATTTAATGATAGATTTGATTCATTATTTAAATATTCAGAAGATATTCTACATAACAATATGAATATCAGTATTAAGGATTACATCTTTATTTATAATTTACGTGCAATTTGTTATCACAATATTGGAATTTATGATGAGTGCCTTTATAATGTTATGGAGAGGGATGATTTGATAAATAAATTGGATAGTGTGGCAAAAAAAGAAATTCAAACATACACACTATTTCCGATAACAAATTTGTATCATGCAACAGGACTATATCATGAAGCAATAATTGAAACTAAGAAACATATTGAAGAGCTATTAATAGTTGACCCTAACGCCAATGTTTCTTCATCCTTGAATAATATTGGCTTAGCATGGAAAAATTTAAATGAGCCAGACAGTGCGTTACACTATTTCAATTTGGCAAGACAAATAATCCTTAGAAACACTGACAAAACAGATTCATTTTTTCTTAACTTAGTTGAAGGTAATATTGGCTCGGTAATGATGATGCAACAAAACTATGATACTGCCATTATCCTTCATTTAAAGGACTTGCAAACAAGCAAAAAACGTAAAACAGATGAAGGTTACAGAGGTGTAATATCAACCCAACTGTCGCTTGCAGAGTGTTATTTATACCTGAATGATAACAACAAGGCCATTGCTATACTGGACAGTGTCCAAAGATACTTGAACTTAGTGGGTTACAAAAAACCAATTTCCAACTATTATCAACTCAAAAGTGAAGTCTTCAGTAAACTAGGGCATTATGATTCGGCTTACTTATATGCCAATAAGTATGTATACTACAAAGATTCCCTTTTAGAATTGGATAAAAAGACTAGCATCATTAGCATGCAGATGGCTTTTGAAACTAAAAAGAAGGAACATCTTATCTCAAAACAAAAGGCTCAACTTTTAAAGGGAAAAACCCAGATAGACGAAGAAAAGAAAAAAGCGTTGACTCAAAAAAAAATTCGGAATACAGTTTTTATTGCTTTAGTACTTCTTTTAATTTTACTTTTTATAATTTTAAAAGAAAGGAGTAGACAGGCAAAAAATAACTTGATACTGGAGCAAAAAAATGAAAAAATTTCTGAACAGACTAAAAGCCTAATAAAAGTCAATCAAAAACTTGAAGAACTTCATCAGTTTAAAGAAGCCATGACAGGAATGATTGCACATGACTTAAAAAACCCATTAAACTCAATAATTAGTCTCCCGGTTAATAATGATAACCAGACACAAAAACAAATCGTACTGGCTGGAAAGAGAATGTTAAATATTGTTATGAACTTGCTGGATGTTAGTAAGTATGAAACCAGTAAGATACCAATGGATATAACTAGTCAGCATGCTAAATCACTTATTGATAATGTAATTAATAGGATCAGCTTACTGGCAGAGAGTAAATATATCAATATAGAAAGTCAGGTAAATGAAGATATTTTTGTTTTAGTAGATAAGGAAATTATTGATCGGGTTTTTGAAAATATGCTTACAAATGCAATTAAATACAGTCCGGTTGACAGGAATGTTTACATTACAGCCACCGACATCAAAAATGGTATGGTTAAGTTTAGCATAAAGGATGAAGGTGTAGGAGTTCCTGATTTACACAAAGATAAACTTTTCGATAAATATTACCAATTTGATGCCAGGAGTTCAGGAAATACAAGGTCATCTGGTTTAGGGTTAACTTTTTGTAAGATGGCCGTGGAAGCACATGACGGAACAATTGGTATGGAATCACAGACTGGTGTTATGTCGGAATTTTGGTTTACTTTAAAGAAAGATAAAGTCAACCAAGATATACCAAAAAAATTATTATTTGATATTCAAAATAAAGAACAGATTATTTTGAGTGTAAAGGATCACGAGGAATTGAGAGTTATACTTCAACAGCTAAATAATGTTGAATACTATGAATTTTCCAGTATCCGGAAAATAATCAGTTCTATTGAAAGTAATCAGTCAGCAGGTATTTCCCTTTGGAGAAACCAATTACTTAATGCTGTCAATTCAGGGAATAAAGAGCGTTTTAGTGAGTTAATTAGCTTATAGTCAGGTATTATATATTAGAGTGTTTTTAGGATACTTGTTTTGAAATTTGTATTATAATGAGCCATTTGGAAAAATATACAATCTTAGTAGTTGATGATGAGCCAATATTCATCGAAACTATAGCTAACATAATTGAAAAGGCTGGAGAACCATATTCAATACTTCATGCAGTAGTTGGTGAAACAGCTTTTCAAATAGCCATGAGTAGGTTACCAGATCTTATTATTACAGACTGGGAGATGCCTAATATGACAGGCCTAGAATTAATTACTAAGCTAAAAGAGTCTCCGGCTACAAAACATATTCCAGTAATTATGTGTACAGGAATGATGATATCTTCTGAGAATTTAATGATTGCATTGGAAACAGGTGCTGTAGATTATATCCGTAAACCCATCGATGAAATAGAATTGCTTGCACGGGTTAGGTCAATGTTGGTTTTAATTGAATCATTCAAAAAAATTAATCAGCAGAAAGAAGAGCTGCTTGAACAAAAAAATATATTGCTGGAATCTAGTATTGCCATAAAAGATAAAGAGCTTACAACAAAAACCCTAAACAGCATCCATCATCATGAGATGATTACTTCAATTTCTGAAGACTTAAAAAAAGTATATGAACTCAGCAATGATGAAAATATCGAAAAACATATACGCAATGTAATCAACAAAATGAACATCAGCTCTTCAGAAACAAAATGGGAGGAGTTTAGAACTTATTTTGAGAAGGTGCACAGTAGTTTTTTTAAAAATTTACAGAACTATTGCATAAACCTTACGCAAAATGAAATAAGGATATGTGCTTTATTAAAACTTAATTTTTCAACTAAAAATATTTCATACTTAACTAATCAAAGCCCACGAAGTATAGATGTAGCACGTTACCGTCTTCGAAAAAAACTTAATCTAAAACAGGAAGAAAATCTAGTAGGTTTTCTGGGTAGGTTTTAATATCAAATTATAAACTAGCTGTTAGATTCAAAGTTAGAAAAATTCTATTTTTGGTTCTTAAATGCGTATATGCATATTTATATTTGAAGACTATAAAAACTGACTTAACTTTCAAACCACCTACTCATCTATCCTATATTCACCTCTTCTGTTAGCTTGATTATCATATTACCCCAAAGCCCCTATCATTCTGTTTGCTAGGCCTTTCTTTATTATCCATTGTGAACTCATCCTGGTTTCACACATTACTGTATAGAATTTGTGCAGATTATTGTGCAGAAACTGTGAATATGAAAATTTGAATTTTGAGCAATAGCAGCCCTATTTTTGCCAAACATTTTTTATTAAACTAAATATTTACTTATGGATCAAGTTGAAGTTATTACAGACAATGCCAATTTAGTTATTGATTGGTTTGTAACTTATGGATTAGACTATGCCTTATCATTTCTTGGGGCGTTAGTAGTATTGTTTGTTGGTTTAAGA
Organism: uncultured Bacteroidota bacterium; assembly: GCA_937901015.1. GTDB lineage: Bacteria > Bacteroidota > Bacteroidia > Bacteroidales > F082. The sequence goes on from CALCGQ010000265.1 coordinate 4,582, forward strand.
GTGATAACATTTCTAACCAATAGGGTTTATCGAGTCATGGACAAAAGTAGTCTGACACCTGCCCTTAGAACATTTGTAAAAAGCACTCTGGGCATTCTATTAAAGATAATACTAATCATTAGTGTTCTTGGAATGGTAGGAATAGAGATGACAACCTTTATTGCTTTGCTTACAGCCGCTTCACTTGCCATAGCTATGGCTTTTAATGGTAGTTTATCTAATGTTGCAGGCGGATTGATGATACTATTCTTTAAGCCTTTCAAAATTGGTGATTTTGTAAGTGCCCAGGGCGAATCAGGTGTGGTAAAGGAAATTCAACTATTTGTAACAGTACTCACTACTGTTGATAACAAAACGGTTATTCTACCAAATGGAAATCTTTCTAATGGTTCTTTAATAAATTACAGTACACAAGACGTAAGAAGAGTTGACTGGACATTTGGAATTGGCTATGGTGATGATTATGATGTTGCAAAAGAAATGATCATTGGTTTTATTAAAGAAGACAAACGCATACTTAGCAAGCCTGCTGAGCCATTTATAGTATTAGGGGCATTAGCTGATAGTTCTGTTAATATTATTGTAAGAGTATGGGTTAATCCTGCTGACTACTGGGATGTGTTTTTTGATATGAATGAGACCTATTATAAAAATGCCGACAAGCATAATATTAGTATTCCATTTCCACAAATGGATATCCATTTAGATAAAACTAACTAAATCTGTATAAAAATGAAAAAAATATTATTTATTGTATTATTTTTTATCGGGTTAAATGCAATGTCGCAAACCGATACTGTTAAGTACTGGAAATTTGAAAATCAGGCGAGCATTAATTTTTCACAAAGCTATTTTTCAAACTGGGCAGCTGGTGGTGAGAATACTCTTGCTACCATTGGGAATTATACTTTTAGATCTGATTATAATAAAAAGAAACATAAATGGTCCAATTGGTTAAATTTAGCACTTGGGTATTCGTACATTGGTGATGCTAAACCTTTTAAAACTGATGATAAAATAGAGTTCATATCACTATATGGATATGAACTTACTGAAAAGCTTTATCTAACAGTCATGTTAACATTTAAATCTCAGTTTGCGAAAGGATATAATTATAAAGTTGATTCAACTAATTATGTCTCACATTTTATGGCACCTGCAACAATCGATATTAGTTCTGTTGGTATTGAATGGAAGCCAAATGACCACTTTTTTGTCAACTTTTCACCTGTAACACCAAGGTGGATTATTGTAGATGATCAGAAATTAGCAAATGAAGGATCATTTGGACTCGACCCTGCGGAAAAAGATTCTGCAGGAGTTATAATTAAGAATGCAAAAAAAGTTAAATCAATGTTTGGTGCTAAAGCCATGCTCGTATTTAAGTATGAAGTATTTAAAAATGTAGATTTTGTTACCAAACTTGAACTTTTTACAAATTACCTTCATAATCCACAAAACATTGATGTTAACTGGCAGACAGCTATTACATTAAAAGTTAACTCATGGCTTAATGTTAACATTACTACTGAGTTGATTTATGATGATGATGTAATTTTTTATGATGCAGCTGGAGATCCAATTGGTCCAAGAACACAATTTAATGAAAACATGAAACTAGGTATTGGCGTAAAATTCTAAAAGTTTAATATTCAGAACTATTAGTGGCTTAAACTAATATATAGACTAACTAAAAAGGAGGATAAATTATGAGCTTATCAAAAAAACTTTTGGCTGAATCTTTTGGCACTTTCTGGCTTGTATTTGGAGGCACAGGTAGCGCAGTATTGGCAGCTGGTGTTCCAGATGTAGGTATAGGTTTTTTAGGGGTTGCATTTGCATTTGGATTAACTGTATTAACAATGGTTTATGCAGTAGGACCAATTTCTGGTGGTCATTTTAATCCAGCAGTTTCATTTGGACTATGGGCTGGAGGTAGATTCTCAGGCAAGGATCTTGTTCCTTATATTATTGTACAGGTAATAGGGGCTATAGTTGCTTCAGGTGTACTATATTTAATAGCAAGTGGTAATGTTGACTTTAAATTAAGTGATGGGTTTGCAGCTAATGGATATGGAGAACATTCTCCGGGAGGTTACACGCTTATGTCGGCATTAATTGTTGAAACTGTATTAACTTTTATGTTTATTTTTATAATAATGGGAGCTACTGATAAACTTGCACCAATAGGTTTTGCTGGTTTGGCAATAGGACTTGCTTTAACCCTTATTCATTTAATTAGTATTCCAGTAACAAACACATCAGTTAACCCGGCAAGAAGTACCGGTCCTGCATTAATAGTCGGTGGTTGGGCCTTAACTCAACTATGGATGTTCTGGGTAGCACCAATTGTTGGAGGTGTAATAGGTGGGATTACTTATAAATTATTATTTAAAAATAAAGACTAATATATAGGGTTCTATAAATATTAATTCTATGTTAAATTCAAATTTGTATAAGTATTAAGAGCGTTGCATGGCAAATAGACAACGAAAAGCAGATTGATGTGCAAAATGAATCGGAGGTAAGCATAAAAAACTGTATCGCAATATGGAAATGAAATACGTCACAATTTTAATATGTATTTGTTCTACAGTTAATATAATATTTACCTAAATACTATTAATTAGTACTGAACCCATGAATAAACTTTCCCTTTTGTTTATCGTTATTTGTTTTATGGCAAGCCCATTTTATCTTAGTGCCCAAAACATGGCCGGCCTTTTACCTGCTAATTACCAGGATTTTTATTGTTATGAAGGTGATGCTATCAGAGTGGAAAAATCGGTCAAACTGATCACCCCAGGCCGATCCTAATAGACCAGAATATATACATTAAAATCAGACATATACGGTGGTCAGTTTAAATCGGAGCTAGGTGGTCAGATGCACTGGATTTTCCAATAAAACAAGCAAACCCTTTATTAAGTGCATATAAAATCAGGATGTAGCTCAACATGTACTCCACGCTGGGTCTGACCGCTTAGAGTCCTATTTATTACCTGCCGTATTTTTTATTTTCCTAATTTTTTCACGAAATCTTCAATATATTTGATTAATTTGATTGTCTTATCTTGAAAATCACCGACTTGTCCTTGGTCCATTTGTGAAAATTTATTTATTGAATATGGCTGAACATTTTGTTTTAGATAATTCCCATAATCAAGTAATTCCTTTTGATTAAAATCATCAGGAAATAAATGAAAACTCTTCATATCAATCATTCGGGTTAGCCAAATTAAATCATATTGCATTTTTTTATGTTGTTTAAAGTCTTCGGGTTGTTCTCTTTCAAAATCTACCAAACTTCTGTTAAGAGAGCTAATATTGTCAGCCCAATATTTAGCATAAAAACTGTCATAAACAATTCGATTTAATTTATTTCTTAAATCAAGTAACTCATCAATCTGTTTGTTAGTCAAATGATTTCTGAAAATTTCTTTTCTTTTATAAATCAAAGCCCAACAAGCAATTAAAAGAGCACCAAAACCTGATAAGTTAGAAATTATTGAGGTTAATTCTTTAATACATTCCATGGTCTCTTTTTTTATTCAGATATAAAGTTTAGGTCTGCGTGTTTCGCAAGTTCTTTCAATTTATCCTTTGAAATTATATTTGGATTGCGAGTATTTGGCACTTTCCCAAAGACTCTCTTCATTTCCTCAACTGTCAATATGGGTGGTTCATATAACTCTTTGAAAATGGTTTTTGTTATTACAAAATCACCCCATTTATTAGCCTTATTTTGATATCCATTATTCCAAAGTTCAATTCTCCGTTTACCAATTTTATTTTGCTTTTCCTTTGTATGTTGGAAAAATCGGACACACTGACCACCCCAGGCCGATCCTAATAGACCAGAATATATACATTAAAATCAGATATATACAGTGGTCAGTTTAAATCGGTGCTAGGTGGTCAGATGCACTGGATTTTCCATCTGGAGTGCCCTTTTTGTAATAATAAACGGTTTGAAAAGCATAGAAACCAACCTTGTAAAGATAAGTGTACTATTCACTATTTTTTGACTAAAAAAATTGGTGAATCTAATTTTGTCAATGTTGACATAATTGAGAAACTAGAATCCGCCCAACGAAATCTAGCAGGAATAGAAACCATAAATATCATCAGAAAGCATCAGATAGAAAACTCAAAGGCCACTACTTTTAAAACATACTATTCTTTAGCCGTATAATATTTAATTATATTTGATTTTTAGAAATCATTTGATTTAATGCAACAGAATCGGGAATAACAAAGTACTCAATAGTGCAAAGGGAGCCAAATAGTATTGTATTCAATATAAAATTGAGTTATTCTTTTAGTATAGTAAAAATGTCCTATTTAGATTGGCCAATATCAAAAGTGGTTCTAAAAATGGGTTGTGTGTTTTGCTTATAAACAAACTTAAACGGTGTATTTAGTTTATCACTTAAAGAAGCAATACCATCTATGTTATGAGACCTATGTAGGATTTCAACAGTGTAACTATACGAAGCATCTGCATCACTAAAAGAAGGATTTGTTATATGAAGAGAATCGGTTGCATGTGTATTTGGTATATTTGTAGTATCATTAATTTTAGACATTGTACCAATATTTTTGCATTCTCCCAATGATCCAACTATTTCTTCTTTATTATTATACAAATATGAATATGCGATATCAGAACGTGAAAATGAACCTCCCTCAGGTGTTAAAAACGAACCTTTTCTCTTGAGGAATGCATCACAGAAGAAAGTAACTGGTGGACTCTGGGTTATGGAGCCAGGATTATTTTCAAATACGATTATGGAAATATATTGAGCATCTAATCCACCATCTTTGTTGTTAAGAGATGTAACCGAGTTTTCGATGTCCATTATATAGTAATTATTCATTTTTTGATTTTTATTGCCGGGGGTAAGGTATGTATCAGGTTGAAAATCGCTAAGAAAATCCTTCACATATGCTGGATTTTCCTTTTGCCAGACATTAGCATCGGTACCCAAATAGTAAGTATTATACAATTTTGTAGATCGATTCGTATAAGAATTGTTTGTATTAAAACTGCCCTGATTTAAAGCTTGATAGCCCCACAGCCATCTTGCTGCGAAAAACCCAAATTGCATGGTATTATCACCTTGTTTTGTTGTTGTTGCTGTTTCTGAGTCTGGGTTTTGTGGGTTATACCACATCATTTTCAGCTCGATGCTTATATCAGAATTATTAATCCAAGGAGGAGACAATATTGTAACGCTAGTTTTCTCAGGTAGACCACCTGTATTTGAAGTTTCATAATTACCATTATAGAATAACCATTGATTATCCGGACTGGCAGTGCATATTTGATCTTTAGCTGTCCATTTAGTATAAGGAATTATACTCTTTGTTATATTTTGTGAATTACACTGTAATGTTAGTCCCGAATTTACTCCGCTACTACCATCAACCTGACAGTTTATGCTAATGATTTCATCTTTTGATGGACCTTTACCATTATTGTTATAAAAATATGGTGTATAAATGATTCCTCCAATAATTGGATGTAAAGTATCTCCATCATTTTGAAGAACAGAAGCAGTAAAACTTGATCTCGCAAGAATGTCTATGAATTCATTATCGGGAGCTAATCCATAATCAACATATACCATATCGTCCTTATACTGACTGTATTTAATCTTTGTAAGATACATTACCATTCTACTTGAGACGTCTAACAATAATTGATTTTGGGCCTTAATCTTTGGATTAAAAGTGTTCTTTTTGTAATTAAAAAATTTAGTTGGGTTATTTTCTTTCCATGTTAAGAAATTGCCCTTTAAAATTAAACCTTTTAGCATGTGCTGGGTCGCATGAAGATATATCTTTTCAATATAAGAATAATACATCAAAGCATCCTCGGGAGTTGGCTTGTTGCCTGTTTTTAGTAACATGATATCCATTATTGTACTCATTAAGTTGTATGTACCGGCTCCTTGTGCATTACCCAATGCACCTGATATATTAGTAATTGAAATATTAACAGCATCATCATGAGCACTCGTAGCATAATGCTTAAATTCACCAGCAAGCTCCTTCATCTTGAGTCTGCGAGTAATAGGATCTAGGGTATAATGATTTGCAATAGAATCTGCTCTATGAATAAAATACATAAATCCACTATATTCATCTTCAATGTCGAAAAGATTATCAATCGCCATTTGTTCTGCTAGAAGACTATTATATTGTAAGAGTGCTTCAAATTCTTTAACATCAATCTTCAATTGATTTTCAATGTCTCTTAATTCATTTACGATGTGTTCTATCTCATCATCAATCTGCTTAATTTTTGAGACTACATCAGATATCTTTGTTTTTATTGTTTCAATATCACTGGACACTTTTGAATAATCATTCATTACCTGGTGATAATCATATACCGGATCTAAGTCTTTCCATTTAAAACCATACATGTCTGATTCAATTTGGTCACTTGCTGCAAAATGTGATCCGATTAAATATGCTTGATGTTTTAAGTTGTTATCCTTTTCATAATCAGTAAGAAAATTGATAGCTCCAAATGTCATAGTTGGAGGGGGCGTTATCAGGTTAATTTCAGGATTATTAGGGTCAGTGTTTTTGTCTTTTTTACATGATGTACCCGTTGTTAGAATCATTGCATAAATTAAAATCCCTGTTGCAATTTGTTTAATTAATTTGGTTTTCATGGCAATTAATTTGGTTTATATTAAAGCATTTACACAATATTAAAAGATGAACAATAGTGATTCAAGCGTTGTTTTCCACAAAAATCACCGTATACTAAGCAATATTACAAGATTTATTCAACTTTTCCAAGTTTCCGGTAGTGTACCATATGGCCGCCTTATTAATTTTTTGTCAAAACATTCAGAGTATTTCTTAGATCAAATATCTCTTAACTATCCACTTAAACATACACATATTGAAAACTATAAACTAATATTAAATTGGAAAAAGCTCTCGAGTAATAGAAACATACAGTTTACAAATGAACTAATTAATAAATATGTATTATTATGGCACAGATCCTCTTTAATATGGAATGAAAATTTTCATAGTTCAATGTCTATTGTTGAAGAATATTATAAATTGTATTTTTATTCACCAGATAAACATCTAAGGTGGTCCGCTAAGTTTGTCCCACGTATACACAATTTATTAGAAATAGAATTTTTTAGAAATAGTGATGACATTGTATTCGAATTTGTTGAAGTTTATAAAAATGAATTGGATTGGGAAAATCTTTGTGAATGCAGAAATTTCCCTTGGACTATAAGTTTTATAAATAAATATGAAAACAAGATAAATTGGGAATCACTATCAAGGTGTGGTAATTTGTCCATTGATGTAATTGATGCTTTTAAGGACAAATTGGATTGGCATTGGTTAAGCTCATTTAACCATAATAATATAAAATTCTCTGTTGATTTGATAAAAAAGTTTAAAAACTATTGGCTTTGGGGTGATTTATCTGATAGTCTTCCTTTTGGTTCTTATGATTTTTTAAGGTTTGTAGTATTAATAGATACTTTTAAGGACAATTGGAGCTGGTATATGTTGGGGAGAAAAGAAAATTTACCTTGGTCTTTTGATTTAATTGATAAATTCTTTAATGATTGGCTACCTGTAGTACAAACAGACATTATTCGTTGGGGCGATTATACCCCTCCTGACTGGTATGTCGAATATCATAGTCATTTTGCCTATATAAACTATAGTTCTAGTGGAATAAGTAGCAATGAGAAGTTGCCATGGTCTATCGAGTTATTGACCGTTACATTTACAAATGGGATTGGTATGCTTTAAGTGGAAATGAAAAGTTGCCGTGGTCTGATGAATTAATTGAAAGGTACGCTGACAAGTTGAGTTGGAGGAGATTAAGCAGTAATAGGTCGCTGCCATGGTCCATAGAGTTAATTGAACGATACGCAAACAGATGGGATTGGAAAGATTTAAGTGAGAACAGATATTTACCGTGGTCTGCAAGCTTTATACTAAAATATATGGACAATTGGGATAAGAAGAGGGTTACTGATAATATTTTAGAACAATGTGCTTATTTCTTCAATAAAAGTTTTATAAATGAAGATTTAGTTGAAGCATTTAAAGATGATTGGAACTGGAGTAGACTCTCGGATGTTAACCTTATTTACTCTGATAAACTTATAGATAAATACATAGATAAATGGCATTGGGACAGGTTGAGCATGAATGGAAGTTTACCGTGGTCTGTAAAATTAATTGACCGTTACATTGACAAATGGGATTGGAGTATTTTGAGTCTTAATAGGAATATTAAAATATCATGGACTGCTGAATTAATTGACCGTTACATTGATAAATGGGCATGGAGGCCAAGTAATTTAGCTCTACCATGCTCACTTGATATACTAATTAATTATGAAGATAGATGGTGCAATCAACAGTTTAGATGGAATACTATAAGTTGCAATAAATTTATACCTTGGACAGATGATATACTTAAAAAATTTGAAGAAAAATTGGATTGGAGCGAAATCTTTAAGAATGGAAGTATAGTATGGTCTTTTGATATGCTTGAAAAATTTGATGAAAAGTTTAGAACTTATTATTTAGATTACCACCGTGATGGTGGTGGTTATCATGGATTTTGGCAAACTGTGTTTAGCCAGTATTTGAATGATGAAATTATTATTACTATATTGGATAATATTCATGACAACAAATCATAAAACGAAAGTAATTTGTGATACAAATATCTGGTATAAATTGGGCTCAGGGGAATTTCAAAAACCAGATCCGTTAAAATATGATCTAATTTGCACTTTTGTCAATGTTAAAGAAATTGTTAGCTCAAATAATTTTCTTTTGCTTTCAAAGTTTGAAGAGATTAAAAATGCCTGCCGAGCGATATTGGAATATGCAGATGGATATATTTTTGAAAACCCAATAGAATATCTAAAAAACGAACTAACAGATATAATTACTATTTCTGAGGGTAAATTGTTTGACTTAATTCCATTGATTACTAAAATTGATAAATTAAATCGAGAAGAGCTTGATTTGATAACCCTTGAGTCAATTAAATGGTATCAATTCCTAGATGCATATTTTGTATTTCCTGTTACCAGTGCCTTAAAGAAAGATAGAGAACTAATTCTAGGAAACAATAAAAAATTTAGAGAGATAATCAAGAACCCAAGAGTCTTATCATTAGAAAGGGAAAAGGTGAAAGAACAAATATTATACGATTTAACTTCTCAGTACAAGTATTTGGATAGAAAACTCATGTCTAAAATAAATTACAGTAATGTAGAATTATATATTAATGCAAGGATAGCCTACATTCACAAATTGAAACTAGATAAGATTATGACAGTACAAAGAAATGATGTTGGAGATTTGTTTCAGTTAATCTACGTTAATAGAGATACACTCTATTGGACTAACGAAGGGCGTTGGAAAGATATAATAGGTCGTGCAAGAATGAGTAGCTATTTATTTCATTAAAACAACTTATACAAGTTTTAATCATACTATATAAGTCAAGCAAGCGA